>CANHHZ010000014.1 GCA_947460275.1 Sphingobacteriaceae bacterium
ATTACACGTTCAAAAAGTATTTTACCTACGCCTTTTCCTCTAAATTTTTCGGTTACTAGAAAATCTTCTAAGTATAAGCGACAACCTTTCCAGGTTGAGTATCTAATATAGTATAAAGCAAAGCCAATAATCAGGCCATTATTTTCGGCTACAAATGCTTTCCAAACCGGTTTTTGACCAAAGCCTGCGTCAACAAACTCTGCTAGGGTTACAGTAACCTCCTCAGGTGCTTTTTCATAAACAGCAAGTTCGTTAATTAATTCTAATAAACGAGGGCAGTCTTGTGCCACTGCTGTTCTAATGTTCAATTCCATTTTATGCTTTCCAATGTTTTATTGTTCTTTTACCAAATATGCTGCTGCCAATGCGCACCATAGTACTTCCTTCTGTAATAGCCAATTGATAATCAGAAGACATACCCATTGATATTTCCTTAAAAAAATCATCTTTTCTAAAGAAACTCAATTTTATACCATCAAATAAAATTTTTAATTCATTAAACTCAATTTTAGTTTGCGCTTCTGATGCGTTATTTGTTGCAATACCCATTAAGCCAACAATTCTAACGTTTTTAAGATTTTCAAACTCTTCTGAGCGTAAAATTTCAATGGCCTCATCAAATTCAAGTCCATATTTTGTTTCTTCATCGGCAATGCAAATTTGCAATAAACAGTCAATTACCCTTTGGTTTTTGGCAGCTTGTTTGTCAATTTCTTTTAACAATTTAAAACTATCCACAGATTCAATCAGTTTGATGAAAGGAGCAATGTATTTTACCTTGTTGGTTTGTAGGTGTCCAATTAAATGCCATTCGATGTCGGCGGGTAATTGTGCTTGTTTATCAACCATTTCTTGTACTAAATTTTCTCCAAAAACCCGCTGTCCGGCATTGTAAGCCTCCAAAGCTGATTCGGCCGGATTGTTTTTAGATACGGCAACCAATTTAACGCCAACAGCGTCTAATTCATTTTTATATTTCAATAAGTTATCTGCAATGCTCATTTATAAGTATTTTTGGTAAAATTAACAACCTTAGCGTAATTTGGCTAAGAAATAAGAAATGATTTGTGAATAAATGAAAAGATTTTTTGTAATTGCTACGGTATTGCTCTTGTTTTACGCTTGTAAACCAGGTGTTCCTAAAGATATTATTCAGCCCGAAGAAATGGAAAAAGTGTTGTATGATATGCATCTTGTTGAAGGTTATGTATCAAATTTGCCTACACCAGACACTTCAAAAAAAGTTTCAGCAGCTTTTTACAAGGGCGTTTATAAAAAATTTGGGATAGATTCTGTGTTGTATAACAAAAGTTTGAACTATTATTACACCAACCCGGTGTTAATGAAAAACATGTACGATCATATTACTGCAAAATTAGCGGCAGCAAGGGAAAAACAAGCTAAGCAAGACGAAAAGAGATTAAAACTTGTACAATAATGTTGTATCCCGAAAATTGTCAAGAACGCTTAGGCTTTAATGAGGTTAGGCAAATGGTGCATCAACATTGTTTAAGTACAATGGGGCAGACCCTGGTGGCTAAAATGCAAATGATGACCAAGTATGATCAAATTCATAAATTTTTGCGCCAAACGCAAGAGTTTAAAAGCATTTTAGAAAACCAAGAACCTTTACAAATTAGTAGTTTTTTTGATATTAAAGTACTTGCCGATAAAATTAGGGTAGAAGGAACATATTTACAAGAAGAAGAACTTTTTCAGATTTACATGTCTTTACAAACCGTTTTCTCGGTTATTCGGTTTTTTGACGAAAGAAAAGAAATCTACCCAAACCTAGAAGCACTTTTTGAGCATTTGCCGATAGAAAAAGACATCCTTAAAAAAATAGAATCTGTTTTAGATGCCAAAGGAAAGATGAAACCTAATGCATCGGCAGAATTGCAAGTCATCACCTCCGAAATTGCCAAAGGTGAACAAGAAGTGCGCAAAAAAATGGATACCATTTACAAAATGGCGGTGGGCAAAAATTGGGTAGCCGATGGCAGTTTAACCATTAGAGACGGTAGAATGTGTATTCCCATTTTAGCCGAAAACAAACGAAAATTAAAAGGATTTATACACGACGAATCGGCCAGTGGACAAACCGTTTATTTAGAACCCGAAGAAGTATTTACGTTAAACAATAAGTTACGCGATTTAGAATTTGACAAACGTCGCGAAATCATAAAAATATTAATTGCACTTACTACAGCGTTAAGACCATATACACCGCTTTTATTGTCGTACCACGGCTTCTTAACCAAGTTAGACTTTGTTAGAGCTAAAGCATTGTTTGCGATTGATATACAGGCAAATATGCCACAATTAATTAAGTTACCGAAAACAAAATTGCTTAATGCCAAACACCCTTTGCTGTTGCTTTCTTTTGCTGCCGAAAAGAAAACAGTTGTGCCGCTAAATATACATATCGACGAAAATTTACGCATAGTGTTGGTATCAGGTCCGAATGCTGGGGGTAAATCTGTTTGCATGAAAACCGTGGGCTTATTGCAAATGATGTTGCAAACAGGTTTATTGGTGCCGGTGGATGAAAGCAGTGAAATGGGTATTTTCGACCAGATTTTTGCGGATATAGGCGACGACCAATCCATAGAATCCGATTTGAGCACTTACAGCGCACACCTTACCAAAATGCGCTATTTTGTGGAGCATGCGTCGCCAAAAACCTTAGTGTTGATAGATGAGTTTGGCACAGGAACCGATCCGCAGTTTGGTGGGCCAATGGCCGAGGCTGTTTTAGAAGTGCTAAACTCTAAAAAAGTACGTGGCGTAATTACTACCCACTATTCTAACCTAAAACTTTTTGCGGGCAATACCGAAGGTTTAGAAAATGCTTCTATGTTGTTTGACAACAGTAAAATGAAACCCTTGTATATTTTAGATATTGGCAAGCCAGGCAGTTCGTACGCCTTCGAAATTGCCCAAAACATAGGTTTGCAAAAAGAGGTTTTGGCCTTGGCCAAAGAAAAAACCGGTACCAATCAAAACAGCATTGACAGTTTGCTGGTAGATTTAGAAAAAGAAAAACGTCAAATACACGAAACCAAAATAACACTGGCCAACCAACAAAATAAGGTGAAAAATTTAGTGGCCGAAAATGAGGAGCTAAAACTGTTTTTAGAAGAGAACAAAAAGGTTTTAATTAAAGAAGCAAAGCTTGAGGCACAAAATATTATCAAAGAAGCCAATAAACTGGTAGAAAACACCATTGCCCAAATTAAACAAAAACAAGCCGACAAGGTAGTTACCAAGCAATTGCGACAAAATTTACAGCAAAATTTAATTAAAAATACCGTTAAGGAAGAGCCAAAACCAGTTTTAAAGTTTGACGATACGCCAATTGAAGTAGGTGATTGGGTACAGCTCGTTAATACAGAAACCACCGGACAAGTTTTAGAAATTAACCGCGACAATTTGGTCTTGGCCTTAGGCGATTTGCGTTCAGTAGTAAAACGCAACCGTGTTAAAAAGATAAGTAACAAGCAAGCTAAAAAAGCCATACAAAGCAATTCATTTTCGGGTCGAATTTCTGAAGCAATCAGCAATTTTAAACCCGAATTGGATTTGCGTGGTATGCGGGGCGAAGCTGCTTTGCAAGAAGTAGAAAACTATTTAGACAAGGCCATTATGTTAGGCTTTCCTTCTATAAAGTTGATACATGGAAAGGGTGATGGCATTTTACGTAAGTTGATTAGAACATACCTTAAAAAATACAAAGAGGTAAAAAGTATTGAAGACGAGCATGCCGACAGGGGTGGCGATGGTATCACTTATGTGTACTTGAGTTAAGTTTCGGGTTATGGGTTGCGAGTTATGGGTTATGGGTTGCGAGTTATAAGTCTCCTTTAGGGGATTTAGGGGCAGAGGCAAGGTAAAAGCTTATTACCATAAATTTACAAAACTAAAAATAGTTGTTTTTTGCGTCTTTTAAAGCTATTTTTAACTTCACTTAGTGTATAAATTACAGCCTATAGCTACCTTTTTCTATTTGCACAACGCAGATTTACTTTTTAATTTAGCCACAAAAAATAGCATTTATGATAAATAAAGTAATATCCGGAGCGGATGAAGCTATAAAAGACATCAACGATGGCGCTACCTTAATGGTGGGCGGTTTTGGTTTGTGCGGTATTCCCGAAAACTGCATTGCAGCCTTAGTTAAAAAAGGGACAAAGGAGTTGACTTGTATTTCTAACAATGCAGGTGTTGATGATTTTGGCATTGGCCTGATGTTGCAAACCCGACAAGTAAAAAAGATGATTGCTTCTTATGTTGGCGAAAATGCTGAATTTGAACGTCAATTGCTTTCTGGAGAGTTGGAAGTAGAACTCATACCGCAAGGTACCTTGGCTACACGTTGTTTGGCAGCAGGTTATGGTATGCCGGCAATTTTTACCCCAGCGGGTGTGGGTACCGAAGTTGCCGAAGGTAAAGAAATTAGGAACTTTAATGGCAAAGATTACTTGATGGAATATGCTTTTGAGGCTGATTTTGCCTTAGTAAAAGCTTGGAAAGGCGATACTGCAGGTAATTTAATTTTCCGTTCTACCAGTCGAAATTTTAACCCAGTAATGGCTATGGCAGGCAAAGTAACCATTGCGGAAGTAGAAGAATTGGTAGAGGCAGGGGAGTTGGACCCGGATCAAATTCATACCCCAGGCGTTTATGTGCATCGTATTTTTGAAGGTAAAAATTACGAAAAGAGAATTGAACAAAGAACCGTTAGAACCAAATAATTATGTTAGATAAAAACGGAATTGCGAAACGTATCGCTAAAGAAATTAAAGATGGTTATTACGTAAACTTGGGTATTGGCATTCCTACTTTAGTTGCAAATTACATTCCCGATGGGATAAATATAGAGTTGCAATCTGAAAACGGATTGTTGGGGATGGGCCCTTTTCCTTTTGAAGGTGAAGAAGATGCCGATTTAATTAATGCAGGTAAACAAACTATTACCACTTTGCCCGGCTCTTCAATTTTTGATTCGGCCATGAGCTTTGGGATGATTAGGGCGCAAAAAATAGACTTGACCATTTTGGGTGCTATGGAAGTTTCTGAAAATGGCGACATCGCCAATTGGAAAATTCCAGGTAAAATGGTAAAAGGTATGGGTGGTGCAATGGATTTGGTAGCTTCTGCTAAAAATATTATTGTAGCCATGCAGCACATCAACAAAGCTGGCGAAAGCAAGTTACTACCCAAATGTACTTTACCGCTAACTGGCGTGAGGTGTATCAAAAAAATCGTGACCGAATTGGCGGTGCTTGATGTTTTACCAGAAGGCGGATTTAAACTGTTGGAAAGAGCCCCCGGTGTAAGTGTAGATTTTATCAAAAAAGCTACAGCAGGCAGGCTGATTGTTGAAGGTGATGTGCCAGAAATGGTGATAGATTAACATTGTATATAACGAATTGATGAAGCCCCTTTTTTAAGGGGCTTTTTTTGTTAAAAGTATTGGCATTTTACGCTTAAAAGTTGTATATTGGTTTATCATTTACTTATTCTATTTATTGCCCATGAAAAACTTTAAGATGAACTTCCTTCAATCATTACATCGCTATTCATCATTAATTACAACTTCAGTTCAATAGTTATTTGTGATTATGGAATTAGCTAAAATAGAAAGTAAAATTTTTACCATAAGAGGCATTCAGGTAATACTTGATAGAGATTTGGCCGAATTATATAAAGTAGATACTAAAGTTTTAAACCAAGCCGTAAAAAGAAACATCAATCGTTTTCCCGAATTTTTTCGTTTTCAGTTAACTAAAGCTGAAAAAGATAAACTGGTCACAAATTGTGACCGGTTGGAAAGCCTTAGACATAGTTCGAGTTATCCATATGTTTTTAACGAACAAGGGGTAGCTATGCTTTCTGCTGTGCTGCGTAGTAATATAGCGATTATAGTTAGCATACAAATTATGGAGGCCTTTGTCTACACACGTAAGTTTATGCTCAATAATGCTTCTGTTTTTCAGCGCCTTGATCAGATAGAACTCAAGCAACTAAAAACCGATGAGAAAATAGAACAAATTTTTATGGCACTTGAAGCAGGAAAGCCTGAACCTGATAAAGGGATCTTCTTTGATGGCCAAGTCTTTGATGCCTACGTATTTGTATCAGGGCTTATCAAGAATGCAAAAAAGAGCATTATTTTGTTAGATAATTACATAGATGAAACCGTGCTGCTCCTCTTATCAAAACGCAATAAAAACGTGACTATAACGATCTATACCCAAAACCTCAGCAAGCAATTACAACTAGATATTAACAAGCATAATAGCCAATATCCGGAAATAAAAGCATATAAACTAAAAGAAACCCACGACCGATTTTTAATCATTGATGAAAAAGAATTGTATCATTTTGGCGCATCACTTAAAGATTTAGGCAAAAAATGGTTTGCTTTCTCCAAAATGGATACTTTTCTAAATGATGTTTTGTTAAAATTGAAAAATAAATAGACCACTAAATCACACAGACCTATAGGTTTCACTGCGATGACAGATAACAAAGCATTTCATTTACTTACAACGCATAACACACAACTATACTAAAAACTTCGCTTTCAATTCTGATGTAATTTCCTCTGTGATGGAAATGATGTCTTCAGGAGAATCTGTATTGTTGATCACTATCTTATGGCAGTCGTCTTTATAAGGTAACAAAAACTCTTTATACGCTGGTACCACGTGATTGTGCCATTTGTAAAGCACATCTTCTTCTGGATAACCTCTTTCCATCCCGTCTCTTCTTATTCTGCGTTGCAGGGCAACTTCTTCGTGAGCGTCAATAAAAATGCGTTGGTCTAAAAGTTCTGCAATTTCTTTAAAGTGTAAAATGAAAAGTCCTTCAACAATAACAATGGATGCAGGTTTAATTTCTAATATTTTAACCACAGCTAGTGGGTTATTGAAGTTGTATTCTTTCTTATAAACTACTTCGCCTTTTATCAATTTTTTAATGTCCACCAAAAATTGGTCGGCGTCAATGGTAGAGGGAAGATCAAAATTATACAATTTATTTTCTTCCTGCGTCATGTCACCGGCAGGAATGTAATAATCATCCTGTGATAAAAGCGTTACTTCGTCGTGTTTAAAATGGTGTAAAAAGCTATTTAAAAAAAAAGTTTTACCCGAACCGCTGCCTCCAGCTATTCCGATAATTAATGGGCTATGGTTGTTCATTTTCTTGAGCGCCGTAATTTATATTGCAAAAAAATCGTTTATCTAAGGCACCAACTGCATCTGCTACTGCCTTTGTAATTACAATGATCACATCTTTTGTGGTTTCATTTTCGGTAAATTTACCAACCACCTTTGCAAAGGTAGATCGGTTGGTCATTGGATTGGTAATTTTTATTACTGTTCCTATACTTGCAGTTCGGTGTAAAACCAACATTTTGTTGGCTTCTAAATCGGGGTCCTCAATCCAAACTGCAGCCCCTTTTTCTTCCACCTGTGTTAAACCATATCTGCTAGCAGCATATTTAAGCTTTGGATCTTTGATGCTTGTTGTACTAGCTGTGGGTTCTGGTTCGTCTCCTTCTTCTTCGTTTGAACTGTTTGGTAGTGTTGCTTTGATCATCAATTTTTGTCCCACAGTAACTTCTTCACTAGTTAAATTATTAAATGTTTTAAGTTGATAGGTAGTCAAATTATATTTTTTGGCTATGGCGTAAATGGTTTCGCCAGCGGCTACTACGTGTTCAAAACTTGCTTCGTTAGTTTTGCTTACAGTTGATGAAAGGGCTTTTTCGTCAGTTGGCTTTTGGTAACTTTTAGTATTTGGGGTGGTTGGTTTTTCTATAACAACATCTGTTTGAGTTGTATTTCCTTCACCCACTTTTAAAACTTGCCCTATTTGTAAGTTGTTAGATGTAAGCCCATTCAGTCTTTTGATTTCTTCAACGGTAGTGTTGTATTGATTTGCAATAACATTAAGACTTTCTTTAGCTTTTACTTTATGGGTACCTGTTACTTCTGTTTGTGTTGCATTTTTGTTGCTTAAGTCAATTGGCTTAGGCTCTTCGACAATTTTACTTGTTTCTATAATTGTACTATTTGTAGGCACTTTTAAAACTTGGCCAATTTGTAGATTGATGGAGTTTAAATTATTCAATCGCTTAATTTCCTCAGCAGTAGTATGGTATTGTTTGGCGATTAGGTTAAGGCTTTCTTTGGCTTGAACTGTATGTGTGCCAATTGGCTCAACTCCAGTTGTTCCCGTATTGTTTGCATTAGCTGGAATAGTTAGGCTAGATTTGCTTGGTTCTACAATATTGTTGCTTGAAGGTATTTTTAAAACCTGACCAATTTGTAGGTTAATAGAACTTAATTTGTTCAATTGTTTAATTTCATCAACGCTAGTTCCATATTTTTCGGCTAGGGTGTTTAAATTATCTTTGGCCTTTATAGTATAACTAATGATTTCGGTATATTTTTTAATTGAGTTACCAACAGTATTAAAGGGAAGATTGGTAGGTACTTTTAATGTCATTCCCAATTGTAGCACCTTGCTGTCATTGTATTCCATTAAGTCTTTATAAATCACATTGTATCGTTTAGCAATAGCATAATAAGTTTCTTTAGCTTCTACACGATGCAAAATAACTTTTTTACCATTGTTATTTTCAATCCCTATAGAATCGATAGAAATGGTTGCTTTGGCACTAGAAACTGATTTGCTCAGAAAAAAAATGCCAATAAGGATATAATATATTTTATGCATTAACTTTTAGGTCTAGTAGGATTTGCAATTATACGAATAATAAATTTTTTAGTTTTAATAATGTACTAATAACGTTAAAATTGATGCGCTATTATGTTTTTTAAAACCATTTTCAACTTGATAATGTTATGCTTATGGACTTTAAAAAAATAAATTACAAAATTATGGATGCAAAAAACATTAGCTTAAACGAGAAACAAGTAAAACCAATCGCAGATTTATTAAACGACTACTTGGCCAATTATCATATTCATTATCAAAAACTAAGAGGTTGTCATTGGAACATCAAGGGGCAAAATTTTTTTACTTTACATCTTAAATTTGAAGAGTTGTATACCAATGCACAGCTTACCATAGACGAGATTGCAGAGCGTGTGCTTACTTTAGGGAAAGCACCACACAGCCGTTTTGAAGTTTACATTAGAGAATCAGCAATTAAAGAAATAAATACCGTTGGTTTAAGTGACATGGCCATGGTTGAAGCCATCATAGAAGACATGCACAAATTAATTGAGCTAGAACGCGAGTTGTTAGCAACAACTGCCGATGCAAGAGATCATGGATCAAACGATATGGTTAATCGATTTATGCAATTTAAGGAAAAAACAACTTGGATGCTGCGCTCTTTTGCAGGTATGAAATAAGTTGATATAATTTAAATAAAGCCTTCGCCTAAAGTGGAGGTTTTTTTTGTTTTAAATCTTTCTAATTTGATGCAATAATGACAACAAAATCGCTTTTATAATATACATCTTGCTAAATTTGCAACCCATGGGATATCAAAGTTTAGCCGGATGCGTTACCGATCTTGAAAAGCACGGGCATTTAATCCGCATCAAAGAAGAAGTAGATCCATATTTAGAAATGGCTGCTATACACTTGCGTGTGTACGAAAATCAAGGTCCAGCCTTGCTGTTCGAAAACATTAAGGGAACTCCATTTAAAGCGGTTTCAAATCTTTTTGGCACTTTGGAGCGTTCTAAATTTATGTTTCGCGATAGCTTAGCTAGGGTAGAGCAATTGGTGGCTTTGCGGTCTGATCCCGTTAAGGCCCTAAAAAGTCCTTTAAAATATGCAGGTGCGGGTTTAACAGCTTTCTCTGCTTTGCCTTTAAAACAATCTCTATTTAAAACTACCTTTCAAAAAACCAGTATCAGCAATTTGCCACAAATTGTAAATTGGCCAATGGATGGTGGTTCATTTGTAACTATGCCTCAGGTATATACCGAAGATATTGATCAACCAGGGGTGATGAACGGTAATTTGGGTATGTATCGAATACAACTTGCTGGAAACGATTATATTAAAGACAAAGAAATTGGTTTACATTACCAAATTCATCGCGGCATTGGTGTACATCAAACTAAAGCAAATGCCAAAGGTCAGCCCCTAAAAGTAAGTATTTTTGTGGGTGGCCCGCCTTCGCATCCCTTGGCGGCAGTAATGCCTTTACCAGAAGGATTGTCGGAATTGACTTTTGCGGGTGCATTAGGTAACAGAAGGTTTCGCTATTTTTACGACGACGAAGGTTTTTGCATTTCGGCAGATGCAGATTTTGTGATCACTGGAACGGTTTATCCACACGAAAATAAGCCAGAAGGTCCCTTTGGTGATCATTTAGGCTATTACAGCTTAACACATCTTTTTCCTTTAATGAAAGTGCACAATGTGTACCATAAAAAAGATGCCATTTGGTCGTTTACCGTTGTGGGCCGACCTCCGCAAGAAGATACCAGCTTTGGTGCCTTAATTCATGAAATTACTGGCTCGGCCATTCCGCAAGAAATTCCAGGTTTAAAGGAAGTTAATGCAGTTGATGCGGCAGGGGTGCACCCTTTGTTGTTTGCTATTGGTAGCGAAAGATATACACCTTTCTTAAACGAGCGAAAACCGCAAGAAATTTTAACCATTGCCAACCATATTTTGGGTAAAAACCAATTGAGCTTGGCAAAATACTTGTTTATTGCTGCGCAAGAAGACGATGAAACTTTAAGCACTCAAAATATTCAGGCTTTTCTTCAGCATATGCTGGAAAGGATTGATTTAGCTAAAGACATTCATTTTTATACCAATACCACTATTGATACGCTCGATTATAGCGGCGAAAGTTTAAATGCAGGCTCTAAAGTAGTCTTTGCAGCAGCAGGGGCTAAAAGAAGGGATTTGATACAGCAATTACCCTCAAATTTTGCCTTACCCGATGGATTTGGTAACGCATATTTAGCCATGCCAGGGATTGTTACCGTGCAAGCGCCAAAATATGAAGGCGAAAATAGCAAAGCTGATATTGAAAAATTGAAGGTTTTCTTGGCGGATAAAGATTTGGGTAACTTGCCATTGATTGTAATATGCGATGATGCCGAATTTACTGCAGCTAACCCTAATAATTTGGTTTGGGTAACTTTTACAAGAAGCAATCCGGCGGTGGATATTGGTGGTGTTCATGATTTTGTAATCGATAAACATTGGGGTTGTAAGGGTCCTTTAATTATTGATGCCCGTAAAAAGCCACATCATGCACCAGAACTTGTTAAAGACCAAATAATAGAAGAACGGATAAATAGATTAGGACAAGAGGGAGCATCGCTCTATCAAATAATCTAAATCCAAATAAAAAGGGCAGTCCGTTTTAAAACGAATTGCCCTTTTTATAATTTTCGTTTTTACTAAAACCTTAACCCAAAAGTTAAAAAAACATTGGTTTTTTCGTTTTTAATCGTAGCTACTGGTTCGTTACCTGCATTTAAAGTATAAGGGCTAAATGAATTGTTTCCTTGTATTTTTTGATAGGTTAAATCTAAAAAGTAATTGTTTACTCGATAACCTAAACCCCCGCTATAAACCTTGGTTTCAAAAAAATTGTTTTCGTCTGTTTTGTAAGGGCTCCCATTTAACCCATAACCAGCTCTTAAACTTACTTTATCTATTTTGTATTCTGCACCAACTCTATAGTTTATCGCGTTCCGATAATTTTGTCTCACGCCAGTATTATTACTTTTCATTACAGCTACATCATCAGTAGTTGCATAGCCTTCGCTGGTAGAAAATTTGATTGTCGAATAATCTATAAAATCAACATCAGCGGTAAGTATTGCTCGGTTAGCAATGATGTAACTTGCACCTAAAGCACCCTTTAATGGAGTTCTTAAGTTGTAAGAAAAGTCATAAGTTTCCTTATTTGAAGTTCCATTAGTTGTACCCCGATTATCTAAACCTTCGGTATAACTATCGTTAATAACCAACCAAGTTGGAGTTTGAAGCGTTGCACCAATTCTAAAATTCTTTTCAGGTCTAAAAATAATACCTAGTCGGCCATTTGCGCCCGAACCTTTGGTGGTTTGGTTTTGATTAAACAAAAATTTATAATTTTTTGTGGCCGAGATGGGTTGATCAGCAATGTGTAATTTTCCAGCTTCTTCATACTGTGCATCGCTGGTATATCTTATATCTACTAAACCTAAGTTAGCGCCAATGTATATTTGGTTTGAAATATTTAAAGCAACTGCAAAATTAAATTCAGACACACTTCCGCTTCTCAACTCGTTTTTCTTTTGTTGGCTAGGCTGAGTATTATCAGCAAAAGTTTCTGGATAATAATTACCTGCCACATTATCATAACTAATTAAATAATTGTCGTAGGCCATGCGTTCCAAACTTCCATTCGCCAATTTGTTTGGTAACGTTTTACCTGCAATTTCGGCAAAATAATCTGCCATAGAAGTTTTAGTGTTACTTCCATTGTAGTTTATTTCTGTGCTGAAATCGTTATTTCTGTTGTATCCTAAACCAAACACAGCACTAATTAATCCTTTGGTTGTTTCTTGTCCTCTTTGTTTATAATTAGGGGCAAAAAAAACAGCACCTATTTGGTTTGCGTTAATTTGCGATTTATTGGTGTTTGTCTGTTTGTCTAGATAGGAAGCATTTGCTTTGGTACCATTAAATTCGGGAGTAAAGCTAAATTCAGACTTGGTAAAAAGTCCTAAACCAGCAGGATTACCACCCAAAGAGCTGATGTCTCCACCTACACCAATTTGAGCATTACCCATGGCTTTAAATCTGGCGGTGCTTCCAAAATTAGTTTGCGAAAAACGCAAAGCATCACTGGTGTATTGTGCATATATATTGCTATTTACAGCTACTATAGCTAGCAATGCTAAAAATATTTTTTTCATTTTGAGTCGTTAATTTATTATTTACCCCCACCTCTTGTTGGTCGGGCACTGCCACTGCTACCTTCGCTGCTGCTACCACCGCCACTACTACTTGGTGGGGGCGAACTTTGTTGAACAGGAGGATTGTAAGTAGGTTGAGATCTAACTGGTGCATCATTAGTTCTAGTTGGTCTGGCTGCTTCTGAGGTGCTTGTTCTTGTAGTGTTTGAGCTTGTACCGCTGCTGGTATTTGGGCGACTAGCGTTAGCTCCATTAGAAGGATTATACATTTCAGCTCTGCTTCTTGTGGTCGTAGTTGATGTTCCATCTGATCTTGAAATTCCAGCACTGCCATTACCGCCATAATATCCGGTTGTGGTTCGGCCAATGCCATTTTCGCTACCTCTATTAGGGCGTGTAGCGTAATTTGGGTTGTAGGTATTTCTGCCTGTATTTATAACTCCACCTCCACCTAAATAGCCACCATACGAATATGGTCCCCAGAAATTATTGTTATAAGGTGAGCCGTAATAACCCCAATTGTAATAGGGGTTCCCGTACCAACTGTAATAAGGATTGTTATAAAAATTATTGTAAAATCCACCTAACCCACCGCCATAATAAAATCCATAAGGGTTATTGAAGTTGTTGAAACTATTGAAATTATTGTAGCCGTAATAATTATAGTAAGGATCATAATAGCCTCTAACAGGATTTCCATAATAAAATCTGTCTATCCTCGAAGCGTAATCCATGTCGTAGTTTGGATCACTTTTTCGGTAATCATCTTCCTTTACATAATTGTTCGCTGTGGATTGTACAGCATCAATAGGTGTGTATACCTTAACTTGTGCAGTGGTATAGTAAACATCATCCGCGATAGCACTTTTTTGCGCTAATTTGGGTGCAGTACAGGAAGCAGCTATAATGGCTATGCCTGCAAGGATGCTGTTAAATATGTGGTGAGCTTTCATATGTAATTTTTTATTACCCTAAATGTAGCTATAAATTTATAGCTTTGTAAATAAACTTTACAACAAACTTAAATCACAAAAAGCGTTCCAAAAAATTATGAGCAAGGGCATTACAAGCAAAAATGAAGATTATTCGCAATGGTATAATGAAATAGTGGTAAAAGCCGATTTAGCAGAACACTCTTCTGTTAAAGGATGTATGGTTATAAAACCTTATGGTTATTCTATTTGGGAAAAGATGCAAGCTATTTTAGATCAAAAGTTTAAAGAAACTGGCCACAGTAATGCTTATTTTCCATTATTCATCCCAAAATCATATTTTTCTAAAGAAGCTGCACACGTCGAAGGATTTGCCACCGAATGTGCGGTTGTTACCCATTACCGTTTAAAAAATGATGGAAATGGAAATATTATCGTAGATGAAACAGCAAAACTGGAGGAGGAACTAATTGTTCGTCCTACTTCTGAGACAATTATTTGGAATACTTATCGAGGATGGATACAATCGTACAGGGACTTACCTTTATTAATTAACCAATGGGCCAATGTGGTGCGCTGGGAAATGAGAACGCGTTTATTTTTGCGTACCACCGAGTTTTTATGGCAAGAAGGACATACCGCACACGCTACTTCGCAAGAAGCTATCGAAGAAACGGAGAAAATGCTTGATGTGTATGCGGATTTTGCCGAGAATTTTATGGCTGTTCCTGTTGTAAAAGGTAAAAAAACACCAACAGAACGCTTTGCTGGTGCTTTAGATACGTATTGTATTGAAGCATTGATGCAGGATGGAAAAGCTCTTCAAGCAGGTACATCACACTTTTTGGGTCAGAATTTTGCAAAAGCTTTTGATGTAAAATTTACCAGCAAGGAAGGAAAATTGGAACATGTTTGGGCCAGTTCTTGGGGGGTTTCAACCCGTTTAATTGGTGCTTTAATTATGGCGCATAGCGATGATTCTGGCTTGGTTTTGCCACCGCAATTAGCGCCTATCCAAGTAGTAATAGTTCCAATTTACAAAAGCGATGAAGAATTGGCTACAATTTCTACGTTTGTTGACGAGTTGATGCCTAAGCTTAAAAAATTAGGCATATCTGTAAAATATGATGATCGAGATAGCCAACGCCCTGGATTTAAATTTGCCGAATACGAACTTAAAGGTGTGCCTGTTCGTTTAGCCATTGGTGGCAGAGACATGGAAAATGCAACTGTTGAATTGGCACGCAGAGATACCAAGGAGAAATTTACCGTTGCACAAAATGGTTTAGATACTTATATCCAAAACTTGTTAACAGAAATTCAACAAAGCATTTACAATAAGGCTTTAAATTTTAGAGATGAACACATTACCCAAGCCAACTCATACGAAGAATTTAAAAAACTTTTAGACGAAAAAGGCGGTTTTATAGCTGCACATTGGGATGGGACTGCCGAAACAGAAAAACAAATTAAAGAGGAAACCAAAGCTACCATTAGATGTATTCCTTTAAATAATAAACAAGAAACCGGTGTATGTATATTAACTGGTAAACCATCTATACAAAGAGTATTGTTTGCTAGAGCGTATTAATAAAACTTATTTCACCTATAAAATATAACAAATGAAATTTGCAACTAAAGCCATTCATGCTGGTCAGGAGCCAGATCCAACAACAGGTGCCGTAATGACACCCATTTATCAAACTTCAACTTACTGGCAAAAATCGCCGGGCGACCACAAAGGATACGAATATTCTCGTGGCACAAACCCTACGCGTAAAGCTTTAGAAGATTGTTTAGCTGCTTTAGAGAATTGTAAATATGGTTTGGCTTTTAGCAGTGGAATGGGCGCAACAGACGCTGTTTTAAGATTGCTAAGTCCTGGTGATGAAGTAATAACTGGAAATGATTTATATGGTGGTTCTTATCGTATTTTCACTAAGATATATGAAAAGTATGGTATCAAGTTTCATTTCTTAGACTTATCTAATCCTGAAAATATTTTACCTTATATCAATACTAACACCAAATTGGTTTGGATTGAAACACCAACTAACCCAACCATGCGCATTATTGATATTGAGGGCGTAGCCAAAATCACCAAGCAAAACAATTTACTCTTAACGGTTGATAATACTTTTGCATCGCCATATTTGCAAAATCCGATAGATTTAGGGGCAGATATTGTGATGCATTCGGTAACTAAATACATTGGAGGACACTCAGATGTAGTGATGGGCGCATTACTAACCAACAACGAGCAGTTGTATAAAAATTTATTTTTTGTGTACAATGCTTGTGGCGCAACTCCAGGTCCGCAAGATGCATTTTTAGTTTTAAGAGGGATAAAAACCTTGCATTTGCGAATGAAAGCACATTGTGAGAATGGTGAAAAAGTAGCACATTACTTGAGAAATCATCCTAAGATTGACAAAATCTATTGGCCAGGATTTGAAGATCATCCTAACCATGATATCGCCAAAAAACAAATGCGTGGTTTTGGAGGGATGGTTTCCATTACCTTAAAAGATGCTGATTTACAGGAAACGTTTAGAATTGCCTCTCGTTTTAAGGTTTTTACCTTGGCCGAATCTTTGGGAGGTGTAGAATCTTTGGTTAATCATCCAACCACCATGACACATGGCTCTATACCTAAAGAAGAGCGTGAAAAAGTAGGGGTAACCGATAATTTATTGCGTTTAAGTGTTGGGGTTGAAGATATTGAAGATTTATTGGCTGATTTAGAACAAGCGCTTGCTTAGTATCTAGATTTGAGATGTTAGATTTGAGATATGAGAAAACTTATCAATGGATTTTAGTCAATTAAAGGATTTTTTAGATTTTAAAGTTGCGCAATACAATAAGCCTAACTTTATTGCTAACGATCCCATTTGCATTCCGCATCAATATACATTAAAACAAGACATAGAAATTGCCGCATTTTTTGCGGCAATTTTGGCTTGGGGACAACGTAAAACAATCATTAACAAGTGTAACGAGCTTTTTTTAAGGATGGATCATCAGCCTCATCAATTTATGCTTAACCACGGTGATGATGATTTGAAAGGTTTGCTTGGCTTTAATCACCGAACATTTAACGATACCGATTTGTTGTATTTTGTGTCTTTTTTTAAACAGCATTATCAGCAGTCTGCTACCCTAGAAACAGCTTTTTTACCTCAAAATCATTTCAATAACGATGATTTGACTACAAATGAAAAAATACGTGAACAAATTGATACGTCTGCAAATAAGTTGGTTGAAATGCTGGGTTATTCAACCGAAATAGCCTTAAATCATTTTAGAACTTATTTTTTTAGTCTGCCTGATTTTCCACGCAGAACGATAAAACACATTTCGTCGCCCTTGCAAAAATCAACTTGCAAACGTTTAAACATGTTTTTAAGGTGGATGGTAAGAAAAGACAATTTCGGGGTTGATTTTGGGCTTTGGAATACCATAAAACCTTCGGCTCTGATCTGTCCATGCGATGTACATGTAGACAGGGTTGCCCGAAAGTTAGGCTTAATTAACAGAAAACAAACTGATTGGCTTACCGCGATAGAACTCACCCAAAAATTAGCTGAATTTGATGTGAATGACCCTGTTAAATACGATTTTGCACTTTTTGGTTTGGGAGTAGAGGAGAAGTTTTAAATAAATACCGAAATAAAGGATACATTTAAATTATTTCAAGCAGGTTTCTCGTATTCAATTCACTGTTGTAAAATACATTTAAATCAATTAAATTTGTTTAATGTTTACTTAACTTAGGTTTAAGTTAGCTACTGATTAACAATCTCATAAACCAATTAATGATTTCATTAAAAGCTATTTACAGCGAGTTGGGTAAAGTGCCTAAGCCCATTCTTAATGTCGGGATAAAAGCGCTGCTGCTATTTTTACTTTGGAAGGCCGTTTATTTGTTGTTTTTATTACCCGCAAGACAAGTGGACAAACCTTTAACCGATGCGGTGGGCAACCAAACTGTAAGATTTTTAAATTTAGTACATGGTACCCAAGGTTTTGTTGAAAAACCCATTGTTTCTGAAACCATTTTTGAGGGGCAGTCTACTAAAAGAGAAATGAGCGTAATTTTTTTTAATGGGAAAAGAGTAATGGGCATTGCAGATGGATGCAACGGTTTAGAGCTTATTGTACTGTATATTGGTTTTATCTTAATTATGCCCGCAAAAATAAAACGAAAAATCTTGTTTATTATTTTTGGAGTTTTACTTATCTACATGCTCAATGTATTGCGTTGTGCTGGATTGGCCACGATTCAAATTTACGTAAAACACTTCTTTGTTTTTGCCCATCATTATCTTTTCAAAATAATTATTTATTCCGCAATTTTTATCTTGTGGGTTTTCTTTTCACGAAATTTAACTTTTCAAAAGGATGCTTAATCTTTATAAAACCGAAAAGACCAAATGGATAATAGGTTTAATTTTGATTCTAATCATTTATACTTTGTTTTATCTGTTATTTCAAGAAAATAAAGACATTGTCTTAGTTCCAAGAAAAATTAGGCACCTGATAAAGTTTGTGACCACGATTAGTGTATATTTATTAGGAACGCTTCATTTGGGCAAAATAAAAGACAAATGGATGGGTACCATTTGGCACTTCATTCATCTGTCTCTACTCGCAGTATTGATTTCTATAGGTACTTACGATTGGATTTTTGGTATGGTGAGTCTAAATGTTAAACACTTTACGGCTACCATTCAAGAGTTTTTAATTTCTCCTGTTCTGTATGTAGGCATGGGCATTTTAAATAAATGCTTTAACCAAAGTTAGTTTAGTTTTTTCTGCTATTCGATAATTAATTTATGGGTAGTTGTGCTGTTTCCGTTGGTAATTTTAATCAAGTAAAGTCCAGATGTCCAATTGGCTACAGCAACATTTGCTTTTGTTCCTGGTTGTACCGATAAGGTTTTCATTTTCTGGCCATATACGTTCACGATTTCTACGGTTGCAGCCTGTGCATTTGCCGGCGAAGATTCAATATATAAGAATTCCTTAGCTGGATTTGGCCACCATTTAACTGTTTC
>CANHHZ010000015.1 GCA_947460275.1 Sphingobacteriaceae bacterium
CAAATAGAGAACATTAGTCGTAAATCTGAACTAAATATTTCGCAACTCTCAAGGGTAAAATACGATGTTGTAGGCCCAATTTGCGAAAGCACAGATTGTTTTGGGAAAGAGGTAGCCCTACCAGAAACATTTAGAAATGATTTAATCGCTATAAGAAGTACTGGAGCTTACGGCGAAGTAATGGCATCGCACTATAATTTAAGAGTACAGGCACAAGCGGTTTCCAGCGAAGAAATAAATTAGCGCATTTTGTGGCTGTTTCTGGAGCCTATCCAAACTGCTATTCCTGCTATTAAAACTATTCCTCCTAAATAGGGTGGCCAGCTAACTGTTTTTTGCTTGTCGACAGACAGTTCAATGGCACCAGCATTTACTATTTTCTCTTTTTTTGTATAATTAAAGCCCGTCCATACCCATAAGGCTATACCAATAAGTATTAAAATTAGGCCAATCGTTTTTCCCATCTTGTTGAGTTTTTTTGAATAACAAAACAGGATGCTTAAAGTTTTAAATTATTCTTCTTCGAAGAAATCAGCTATTCCACCCAAAAAGTATTCTTCAATTCCTTCAGTAAAATCAGTAAAATCCTCCTCAGGAATATTGGTTTGTACAAACTCTAACGAAGTGCCTTTTTTGTCTTCATGGAGTTTTATGGTAACGATAGAGGGTTCGTTGCTTTCGCCAAAATACCATTGCTGCACAATTTTTTTATTGGGTTCAAAACTAATGTTTTTACCTACAATATCGCCATCCCAATAAGAAAATTCAGTGTCTGGGATTTCAGTAAAAACTACTTCGGCACCAGTCCATAACTGTATACTTTGTGGTTTGGTTAGGGCTAGATAAACCTCTTCTGGTGGCGCAGCGAGTAGGAGGTATTTTTTGTAATTCTTCATTAATATCTTATTTAAACGCATTTAAGCCAGTGATATCCATACCAGTAATTAGGAGGTGAATATCATGTGTGCCTTCGTAAGTGACCACCGATTCTAGATTCATCATGTGCCTCATGATCGAGTATTCGCCAGTAATCCCCATTCCGCCTAGCATTTGGCGGGCATTTCGTGCAATATCCAAAGCTATTTCTACACTGTTGCGTTTGGCCATAGAAATTTGTTCGGCCGTTGCCTTGTTTTGGCTTTTTAAAACACCTAAACGCCAAACTAAAAGCTGCCCTTTGGTGATTTCGGTAATCATTTCGGCCAGTTTTTTTTGCTGCAGCTGAAATCCTCCAATAGGCTTGCCAAACTGAATACGTTCTTTTGCATAGCGAAGTGCAGTGTCGTAGCAATCCATGGCAGCGCCTAACGCTCCCCAGGCAATGCCATAACGAGCTTGATTTAAACAGCCCAGTGGGCCTTTTAAGCCTTGTATGTTGGGTAGGATGTTTTCTTTAGGGATTTTTACATTATCGAAAACGAGTTCGCCAGTGGCCGATGCTCTCAAACTCCATTTGTTGTGTGTTTCTGGAGTACTAAAGCCTTCCATTCCTCTTTCCACAATTAATCCGCGGATTTTTCCTTCCTCATCTTTTGCCCAAACAACGGCAATGTCTGCAAAAGGAGCATTTGAAATCCACATTTTAGCGCCATTTAATAAATAATGATCGCCTTTATCTTTAATGTTGGTTACCATTCCGCCAGGGTTAGAGCCGTGGTCTGGTTCGGTTAAGCCAAAACAGCCCATCATTTCGCCTGTGGCTAATTGAGGTAAATATTTTTTGCGTTGTTCTTCGCTTCCGTAAGCATAAATAGGATACATCACTAAAGACCCTTGTACAGACGCAGTAGAACGAATGCCTGAGTCGCCTCGTTCAATTTCTTGCATTATGATGCCATAAGCGGTATAATCTAAGCCCGCTCCACCGTACTCAACAGGAATTGTAGGGCCAAAGGCACCAATTTCTCCCAAGCCTTTGATGAGGTGTTTTGGAAATTCCGCGTTTTGGGCATAATCTTCAATAATAGGGCTCACTTCTTTTTTTACCCAATCTCTTACCGTAGAACGAATAAGTAAATGCTCTTCAGATAAAAGTTCGTCTAATTGATAATAATCAGGTGCTTCGTAAAGATCTTTTCTTGTAGATTTGTTCATATTTTAGCTTATGTTTGGTTCGCTATTCAATTAGTCAAAGTTAATGATTTAGGCTAATTGCAAATAAAAACGAGGAAAAAAAATAATTTTGTCTTAAAATATTGCTTTAAATAGATTAAACCTAATGTTTGTACAAACCGTTGCCTTAAAGGACGTTAAATTTTATGCTTTTCATGGCTTTTATCCCGAAGAGCGGCTGATTGGAACTCACTTTTTTGTGGATGTAGAGGTAAGTTTTGTGCCCAATGGAGATACAGAAGAACTTAACCATACGGTAAATTATGAGGTCATCAACACAATGATAACCCAAGAGATGAAGCAAACCAAATTGCTTTTAGAAACGGTGGTAAAAGGTATGATTACGGCTATCGTTGAAGCTTATCCATTTATAAAATCAGCTAAAGTTGGTATCCGTAAACTAAATCCACCAATGGAAGGAGAGGTTGGTCATTCTTTTGTACAGTTGAGTTACACTGCTCCAAACCATTAATTGCGACTGCTTTTTTACCTTTTTGGATTGCAATTTTTTGAGCTTAACCCATTTCAAAAATATTGTTCGTGTTTTTTTAGTTAAGAAAAAATTTAAATGGCTTTTTACCCTCTTAAACTAGCTAACATTTTATTACTTTTGTAGTATGGATAGAGAAATTCTTGATACCAAGCGAAAGGCTTTAAAGATAAATTTAGACGATAAAATTTATGGAACTTTTGCCGAAATTGGCGCAGGACAAGAAGTGGCCAGAAATTTTTTTACTGCTGGAGCCGCCTCCGGTACGGTAGCTAAAACCATGTCGGCTTACGACATGACCTTTAGTGATGCCATTTATGGTGCCGAAGCCTCGGGACGTTATGTAAGTCAAAACAGGCTGATCAAAATGCTCGATCATGAATTTGCCTTGCTCAACGAGCGTTTGTGCGGCGAAAAATACGAAAATAGAACTTTTTTCGCCTTTGCCGATACCGTAACTACTTTAAACTTTAAAAGAACCAACGAACCGCACGGTTGGGTGGGTATTCGTTTTCAAACCGAACCAGGTGGTTTGCCAAATGAAATATTTTTCCATATTCGCTTATTGGATACGGACGTAAACATGCAACAACGGGTGTTGGGTATTATTGGAGTAAACTTGGTATATGCAGCTTTTCATTATCACCACGATCCAAAGTTAATGATCGAATCGTTGGCTGATAATTTGACTGTTGGTTCTGTAGAAATTGATTTGATCTCGGTAAAAGGACCCGCTTTTGGTGAAGTAGATAATATTTTGCTCAATCTTTATTTAATCATGAAAGACTTTTCGGCGGCTGCCATATTTGATGAAGATGGTCATCCACGACAAGCTAAAGATTTACTGTACAAAAAAGATATCATGATTTTACGTACCAAATTTGGTCAAAAATCTAACCCCAATTTTAACTTATTTAACAAGGCTATCGAACAATTTGTGAGAACAAACCAGGTAGCGCAAGACAATCTGAGCGTAATGATTGAAGTTTTGTTAACTAATGTTTTGACCGGAGATCATGAAACACCTGATGATGTAGATTTAGAAACAGTGGCCAAAAGAGCAAAAGAGATGTGTAACACAGGCAACTTGGTAATCGTTTCAAACTTTACCCGACACAACAGGTTGGCTAAATATTTAGACCGTAGCAGACCAAAGAGTGTAGGCATATCTACCAATATCAACAACCTTAAATTTGTATTCAATTCTACCAACTTCGGAGAAAATTATTCTAGTCAGCTTTTGGCTTATGTAAGCGATATGTTTACTAAAAATGTAAAGCTTTTTGCCTATCCTTTCATGGATAAAAAATCAAACACGGTAATTACTACTCAAAATATGCCAGTAACAGCTGATGCTAAACCTTTGTTTGAGTTTTTGCTCATCAACGGCTATGTAACCGACATTAAGGAGTACAGCGAAAATGACGTGAAAACAGCTTAATGGAAAACCAGGAGAAAAGTTTTTTACATGCTCGAAATAAACATCGTTTTAATTATGATTTTAAGGTATTAACGGTTTCTTGTGCCGACTTACAAAAGTTTGTTTTTACCAATGATTATGGCAATGAAACCATAGATTTTTCAAATCCTGATGCAGTAAAAACGCTAAACAAGTCGCTTTTAATACATTTCTACAGCCTAAAGCAATGGGATATCCCCGAAGGGTATCTTTGTCCTCCCATACCAGGAAGGGCAGATTATATGCATTATGCAGCAGATTTGTTGGCTTCGAGTAACGATGATGTCATCCCAACAGGAAAAAAAGTAAGGGTTTTAGATGTAGGGGTTGGCGCAAACTGTGTTTACCCAATTATTGGCCATCAAGAGTACGGTTGGAGTTTTGTGGGCTCGGATATTGATGAATTGGCCGTAAAGAGTGCAACCAATATTGTAAATGTTAATCCTGCCTTAACAAAAAACATAGAAATCAGGTTTCAAAAGGCTAAACATCAAATTTTTAAAGGTGTCATACATCCAAATGAGTTGTTTCATTTAACAGTTTGTAATCCTCCTTTTCACGCCTCTGCACTAGAAGCAACCTCGAGTGCCCAACGAAAAAATAGAAACTTGGGCAACAAAAAGCACATTGCCTCTTCACTTAATTTTGGGGGTATAAACACCGAATTGTGGACAAATGGAGGAGAGATAGCCTTTTTAACGCAAATGATTGAAGAAAGCAAGCTGTACAAAAATCAATGTTGCTGGTTTAGCAGTTTGATCTCTAAAAGTGAGAACCTGAGCGCCGTTTATGCCATGCTAAACAGGATGGAGGTTTCAGAAATAAGAACCGCAAATATGCAAACAGGAAACAAAGTGACCAGAATTATAGCTTGGACATTTTTAGCGCCAACTACACAGCAAGTTTGGTTGGCAAAAAAATAATTTAGTTTCTCATATTTATAAATTGTAGCGGCTGTCCAAAATCTTCGCTCCGGCATAAGGCAATTACTTTTTGCAAATCGTCTATGTTTTTGCTTTGCACCCGCACTTGGTCGTCCATCATCGATGCCTGAACTTTAAGCTTACTGTCTTTAATTTTGGCTACAATTTTCTTGGCCGTTTCTTTGTCAATTCCTTCTTTAATGCTCAGTTCTTTTCTAATCATATTTCCAGAAGCGGTATGTTCTTTTCCAAAATCCAAACTTTTTGGGTCTATATTTTGTTTCATCATTCTAGAGATAATAGAATCGGTTATGGCTTTCAAACGCATATCATCTTCGGTGACTACGGTAATCAAATTTGTTTTTTTATCCAATTCTATAGCACTTTTGCTGCCGTTAAAATCATATCGGTTCAAAATTTCTTTTTTTGCGTTGTTGATAGCGTTGTCTAAAGTTTGCGCATCTACTTTGCTTACGATGTCGAAAGAAGGCATATTTCTAAGCTTTTAAATAATAATTAATCAAATATATTTCACAAAAAACGACAAAAATAAGATGAAAACCAACACTAGTGGCCCTGCCAAAAAGAAAATTAAAAAAACGATCAACAAACAGATTCAAAAATCTTTAAAATTAAGGTTCTTAGAGGCAGTTTTAGCCTTAGGATATAATGCGGCACTGATTGCCAACGATATCAAAAAAATGAGCAAAGTTGCAGCTAAAAAAATAGCTAAACAGTTAGATAGCCACAAAAAATTGGAAAAAAAGCAACTGAATAAAGCAGAAAATGTGCTGCTTAAAACTAATAAAGAGGCTTTAAAGTATACCAGACCAACTGCAGGTGTGATTAATGTGGAGCCGCTTCCCCTCATCGAAAATAACGAAAAGGCGGAGCTAGCGAGTGCCAACAAAAAACAAACTATTAAGGCGGTGCCAAATAATCCAGTAAAAAAGGTAAAAACTAGCGTTCAAATTAAAAAATCTTAATAAACAAATGTATATTTAACATTAACTTAATAGTAAAATATGCAACTTTGAAAATGCATTGGCATAGCCATTGCAGCGTTTGATTTTATACATGAACCTAAAAAATTTTCCTTTATTAAATCGTGAAATTAGTTGGCTGCATTTTAATGAGCGGGTTTTGCAGGAGGCTGCCGATGAAACGGTGCCTTTAATAGAACGCATTAAGTTTTTGGCCATTTTTTCTTCAAATTTAGAGGAGTTTTATCGGGTAAGGGTGGCTACCCTGAGCAGGTTGGTCAATTTAAATGAAAAAGCCAAAACCTTATTGGGTTTTGATCCTAAAAAAATATTAAACGAAATCAAAAATATCGTTGTAAAACACGAGCGCAAGTTTGAAAGCCTATTCGAAGATATTTTTATAACCCAATTAGGGAAGCAGAAAATTTTTATTTTAAGTCATACCCAACTCAATGTAGCCAGGGGCCAATTTGTGCGAAATCATTTTAGAGATAAAATTTTATCAAACTTAGTGCCCATAATTATAAATTCGGATAAACCTTTTCCCGAGTTGAAAGACCGTTCTCTTTATTTTTTCGTTCGCTTAACAAAAACTGGAACTAAAAAGAGCCAAAAATATGCACTCATTGAGCTGCCCAATAATTTATCTCGTTTTTTAGTTTTGCCAGAAACAAATGGTCTAAAATTTATTATTTTATTGGAAGATATCATCAAGTATTGCTTAGATGATATTTTTTATATGCTCAACTATCTGCAAATTGAGGCATTTTCTATTCAACTGACTAGAGATGCAGAGCTCGAAATTGATAAAAATGTAAGTGATAAATTTATCGAAGAACTTAAAGCAAGTTTAGATAAGCGGCGCAAAGGAAAACCAATGCGTTTGTTGTATGATACTGAAATGCCTTTCGAAATGCTGTCTGTTTTGATAGCTCAAATGCACTTGGATGCTGAAAATTTAATTCCTGGTAATCGCTACCATCGTTTTGGGGATTTTATTTCTTTTCCAAATTTAGGTTCCAGCGAATTGGAGTACAAATCTCTCGAACCCTTAAAAGTAAAAGGTTTACACCGTACCGAAAGTATTTTTAATAAACTTGCCGAAAAAGACTATCTCGTCAATTTACCTTACCAATCTTACGATTATATCATTTTATTTTTACGAGAGGCGGCCATCGATCCAAAAGTAACCGAAATAAATATTACACTTTATCGCTTGGCCGAAAATTCTAAGGTGGTCAATGCGCTAATTAACGCTGTAAAAAATGGAAAGAAAGTAAATTGCCTGTTAGAGCTCAAAGCAAGGTTTGATGAAAAGAGCAATATTTATTGGACCACTAAGTTGATGGAGGCAGGGGTAAACGTAAACTATGGTTTAGACGATTATAAAGTGCATTCAAAAATTTGTTTGGTTCGCCGAATGGAAAAGGGCAAAGCGGTTTATTATGCAAATTTGGCCACTGGAAATTTTAACGAAAAAACAGCTAGAATTTATGGCGACCACAGTATTTTTACGTCAAAAAAAGAAATCACATCAGATTTGATAAAGCTATTTCATGCCTTAAATAAAGGAAAAGTAGCCAAAGGATTTAAATATTTGATCGTTTCGCCACTCGAATCAAGAGATAAAATATACGAACTCATCCATCGAGAAATTAAAAATGCCAAGGCCGCTAAGCCTGCTTATATCATTTTGAAGGTAAACAGTTTGGCCGATGAAGGGATCATTAAAAAATTGTACGAAGCCAACAATGCAGGTGTAAACATTAAATTAATTGTACGGGGTATTTGTTGCTTGGTGCCTGGTGTAGTGGGTTTTAGCGAAAACATTAAAGTGATTAGCATTATAGATAAATATTTGGAACATGCCCGAATATTTATTTTTTGTAATGACGGCAAAGAAGAAATGTTTTTGTCATCTGCTGATTTGATGACCCGAAATTTTGAACATAGGGTAGAAGTAGGGTTTCCAATTTTAGACAAAGAGGTACAAGAAGAAATTAGAGAAATTATCGATTTTCAATTGCAAGACAATGTAAAAGCAAGAGACATTACGGTAAAAAACAACAATAGTTATCATAAAAATAGGTTAAAGATTAAAGTGAGGGCTCAGGTACAAACTTATAATTACCTTAAAAATAAGCACCAATAATGTTAAGATATGCTGCAATAGATATAGGCTCAAATGCTGTAAGGTTGTTGATTGCTGATATTTCAAAAAAAGAAAAAGGCTATGGTTTTAAAAAAAACACACTAGTAAGGGTGCCTTTACGTTTGGGCGATGATGCTTTTTTGGACCATAAAATATCGCTTAAAAAAATTGACGATTTGGTAAAAACCATGGTGTCATTTAAAAATTTAATGGATGTTTATAAAGTTACTCACTATTTGGCTTGTGCAACCTCTGCCATGCGTGAAGCTGAAAATGGTGCTGAAATTATTAAACTAATTAAGGAAAAAGCCAATTTAGATTTAGAAATTATTGAGGGGAAACGAGAAGCCAATATCATCTATGCCAACCATATCGAAGAAAATTTGGATGTTAAAAAAAGCTACTTATATATTGATGTTGGTGGGGGAAGTACTGAAATTTCTGTGTTTGTAAATCAACGACTTGTAGCTTCAAAATCTTTTAACATTGGTACCATACGTATTTTGGACAACCAAGACAAATCAGAAACTTGGCAAGAAATGAAGGAATGGATAAGAAAGCATACCAAAGAAATTAAAAACTTAGCAGGAATTGGTACTGGTGGAAACATCAATAAGCTATTCCGAATGTCGGAAACAAAAGAAGACCAACCCCTTAGCTTTTTAAAGTTAAAGAAAATGTACGTCGAGCTGAGTAGTTATTCTTTAAAAGAACGCATTGCTGTTTTAAAACTAAACCCTGATAGGGCAGATGTTATTATTCCGGCTTGCGAAATTTACATTACTTTAATGAGGTGGGCAGCGATAAAAGAAATTTATGTACCTAAAGTGGGTATGGTTGATGGGATGATCAACTTGCTGATAGAAGAAAACCTAGTGTAGTGCTTTTAGTTAAAAAATCCCTAATGCTGTTCTTGAAAGGCATTGTCACGATTTTAATCATCAAACCTTAAAAAAAAGTGATCGTCATGCTCAGCTTGACTGGGCATCTTTTGTGAAAAGTTTTATGCGAAAGATCCTGAGCTAAACTCAGGATGACGGATGAGCTAACCCGATAGCTATCGGGTTGTTTCAGTAACTTTTTCGAAAGATCCTGAGCTGAACTCAGGATGACGGATGTATTTTAAAAGTGATCGTCAAAAAGTGATCGTCATGCTGTCCCGTACGTACGGGATCAGCAACTTTCTCGAAAGATCCTGAGCTGAACTCAGGATGATGGATGAGCTATCTGGTTGGTTCAGCAACTTTTTCGAAAGATCCTGAGCTAAACTCAGGATGACGGGTATTTAACTACCGTGCAATAGTTCTAAACGTAAGGTTTATCCGCGGTTGCGCCACCATTTTGGTAGGAGGTAAGCGGTGCAACCAATGTGTTTGTGTGGTGCCCTTCATCACCAACAAACTGCCATGGGCAAGGCTTAGGGCTATGGTTTGTTTGTTCTGTTTGTGCTTAAAAGCAAACTTACGTTCGGCACCGAAGCTCAAAGAGGCAATTGCCCCATTTTTTTTCAAATCTTTTTCGCCATCGCTGTGCCACGCCATTCCTTCTTCACCGTTATGGTATAAATTTAATAAGCAAGAATTGTAGGTCTCGCCTGTTTGTTCTTCGCATATTTTTTTGAGTTCCATCAACTCTTTTGTCCACGGTAAGGCACTTTTAGTGGTGTTAGAATAGGTGTATTCAAAATTAAAATCACCATACCACGCCACTTTTCGCTTGGTGATAATATGTTTGCCAAATATAACCGCTTCATCGTTTTTCCAGGCGATGTTTTGCAGTAAGTAATCGAAATAAGTGTTGGCCTCTTGTTGCGTAAATACTTTTCCGTAATAGTTTACGGTGCCATCCACCGGGAGGATGTTTTGGGTGAAATTGGGTTCAAAACCAAATAAATCCATTGTTTAAGCGAGTAAAGACGCTGCTTCCTCATCCACAAACCAATCTAAATTACCATTTACAGGTTGGATCAACTGTGCTGGAAATTTTGAATAATTTACCTCTTGTTTATTGAGTACTGCACTTAATGCTTCGGCCTTGTTTGGTCCAAAAGTAATAAAAGCAATATTTTTGGCTTGATTGATTAATGGAGCTGTTAAACTCACTCTATAGGTATTTAATTTTTCTACAAAAACACTTTCAACGCCAGCATTAGTTTTAGCTACCAAATCGGTGTGTGGAAATATAGAGGCCGTATGCGCATCATCGCCCATGCCCAATAAAATCAAATCGAAAACAATTTTTTCGTGGTTAAAATGTTTAGCTAACTTTTCTTCATAGGCCTTGGCAGCTTCCTGTGGGCTTAAAGTAGTGTCAAAGTAAAAAATATGATGTTCAGGAGTTTTTAAATGATCAAAAAAGTTTTCTTTAGCCATTAAACCATTGTAATCTGTATGGTGGGGCAAAACATTTCGTTCGTCGCCAAAAAAGAAATACACTTTTGACCAATCGATTTTGTCTTTATAAGTGGTCGATAATTCTTTATACAAAGTTTTTGGCGAGCTTCCACCGGTAAGCACAAAATCAAATCTCCCTTTGTTTTTAATCGCTTCATTCGCAATATTAATCACGTAAAGCGCTAAATGATGATGGAGTTCGGTTAGGGTTTGAAAACGATGTAAGTTCATTTTTAGCAATTATTTTTCTTTTAGAGGAAGTGTAAACCAATGAAAACCATCTCTGGCAATCAAAGCTTCGGCGGTTTCTGGCCCCCAGCTATCTGCCGTGTAGTTTGGAAAATTTAAGGAGGTTTTGTTTTCCCAAGCATGAATAATTGGCATCACCAATTCCCAGGCGGTTTCTACCTGGTCGCCACGCATAAATAGCGTTTGGTCTCCAGTCATGGCGTCCAACAGTAAGGTTTCGTAAGCCTCTGGCGTATCTTCGCTGTAAGTTCCTTTGTAATCAAACACCATGTCAACCGGGTTGAGCACCATATCTAATCCTGGTCTTTTAGATTGAACTTGTAAGCGGATACTCATTTCGGGTTGTATGCTTATAATCAATCGGTTTTGTTGCCATGTTTCTGATGTTCCTTCAGAAAATATATGATGGGGTACATCTTTAAATTGTATGGTAATGATGGAGGAGGTTTGATTTAAACGTTTTCCTGTACGTAAGTAGAAAGGAATTCCTTGCCAACGCCAGTTGTCGATAAAAAATTTAACAGCAGCAAATGTTTCTGTGTTAGATTGAGGATCAACTCCCTTTTCATTTCTGTAGCCCAATACTTCTTTTCCTTCTACCCAGCCTTTGGTGTATTGACCACGAACGGCATTAAAGCTAATTTCTTCTTCTGTAAATGGGCGTACAGCCTTTAAAACTTCTACTTTTCTATTTCTAATTTCGTCGGCATTAAAACTTATGGGCGCTTCCATTCCAACCAAGCAAAGCAGTTGCAACAAGTGATTTTGAATCATGTCGCGTAAAGCTCCGGCACCTTCGTAATAGCCACCTCTATCGCCCACGCCCAATTGTTCGGTTACCGAAATTTGTACATGTTCTATGTAAGTTCTGTTCCATAAAGGCTCAAATAATGAATTGGCAAAGCGAAAAGCCATCATATTTTGCACAGTTTCTTTGCCTAGATAATGATCTATTCTGTAAATCTGTTTTTCGGTAAATATCTCGCTCAGTAACAAATTAAGTTCTTTGGCTGTTTCTAAATCATTGCCAAAAGGTTTTTCTATAACAATTCTACTGTTGTTTTCGTCTTGAGTTAGTTTGTGCTTACATAAGCTCTTGGCAATAGTGGCGAAGTGGTTTGGCGCAACCGCCAAATAAAAAATAACTTTTGTTTCTGCGCCAAACTCCTTTTGATAACTGTCGATAGCTACTTTTAAATTTTGAAAGCTATCTTGTTCGCTGATATTAACCGAGCAGTAATGAATATTGCTTTCAAATTTATCCCAAATGCTTTTGTCGACTTTCCCGTTTCTCGAAAATTGGTTTACACTATTTAAAAGTTCTTCCTGGTATTTTTGGTCGCTGTAATTTGTTCGGCCGGTGCCAATAATTGCAAACTTGCTTGGCATGTAACCCTCTCTAAACAAATTGTAGAGTGCAGGTGCCAATTTTCTTTTATTTAAATCGCCTGTACCACCAAAAATTACAAATATGGTAGGGTGTACGTTGCTTAATTTTTTCATGTTTGGGTTATGAATTTTTTTGGTTCCAGTCTGCGTGAAAAATACCTTCCATATCGGTTCGTTCAAAGGTGTGGGCACCAAAGAAATCGCGTTGTGCTTGGGTAAGGTTAGAGGGCATGTGGCTTGACCTTAGCATATCGAAAGAGGTGAGCGCTGCGGCATAGGTAGGGATAGCAATGCCCGCTTGCAAAGCAGTGGCAATTACATTTCTGGTGCCCGGTAGGCTTTGTTTAATTTTGTTTTCGATACCATTATCCATAAACAAATGCGCCAGTTGAGCATCTTTTTTGTAGGCTTGATAAATGTCTTGTAAAAATTCTGCTCTAATAATACAACCTCCACGCCAAATTTTGGCAATTTCTGCTAGGTTTAAATCGTATGCGTATTGTAGCGACGCTTGCGATAATAAATGCATGCCCTGGGCATAGGCGCTAGCCATCGCAAAATAAAACGCTTGTTCCAAATCGTCGATAAATGTTGACGTTTCTTGTATAGGTTGAGCCGTACCAAATGTTTGCGACAGACTTACCCTTAATTTTTTTAGTTTAGAGATGTTTCTGGCTGCAACAGCAGAATCAATAGCTGAGATAGGGGTTTCTAAATCCATAGCTACCTGTGATGTCCATTTACCAGTACCTTTTGATTTTGCCTCGTCTTTAATTAAATCAACCAAATAGCGGCCTGTTTTTAAGTCTTTAAATAGAAAAATATCCTTGGTAATTTCCATTAAAAAAGAGTGTAATCTCCCTTTGTTCCAATGCTCAAAAACTTCTTGTATTTGTATGTTGTTGTATTTTAATCCATTTTTAAGAATGTCGTAAGTTTCTGCAATGAGCTGCATAATCGCATACTCTATGCCGTTGTGGGTCATTTTAACGAAATGTCCAGAAGCACCAGGACCAATGTAAGTTACACAAGGCTCGTTGTTTACTTTTGCGGCAATGGCCTCAAGCATGTTTTTCACTACAGTATAGGCTTCTTTGTCGCCGCCAGGCATTAGGCTAGGTCCAAATCTAGCACCTTCTTCTCCGCCAGATATCCCCATGCCAAAGAAATGTATTCCTTTTTCTTTGAGTTCTATTGCTCTTCTACTTGTATCTGTAAAGTAGGAGTTTCCACTGTCTATGATAATGTCGCCTTGGCTAAGTAGTGGCGTTAATTCTAAAATAACACTGTCAACAATAGCACCTGCAGGCACCAAAAGAATTACAGTTTTTGGAGATTGTAAGCTTTGTACAAATAGTTTAATGTCATTAAATCCTTTGAGTTGATGCTTTTTTCCTTCTTCTTCAAAAATTTGCACCATTTTTTCGCTCTTGTCATAGCCCGTAACATCGAAACCATTATCGGCCATGTTAAGGAGCAAGTTGCGCCCCATGGTGCCTAAGCCCACCATTCCAAAAGTAAACTTGACGTTATTTTCTGTACTCATTGTTTGTGTTTTTTTAACCGCTTATCCAGCCGGACCTGCAATGCAAAAATACAAATGATTAACTTAAGGGAGGGATAGAATTACCTATAAACAAGGCTTAATTATCAACAAAGCGGAAAGTAATGCACATTTTTTGAGATAACCATTAAAAGGTGTTTTTGTTCACTTTAACGATTCTCAAAATAAAGGTTGGATTTGCGAAAAGTGTAAGAAATTGATAAACTAACTTATTTGCTGATTTAACTTTTCCATGGCTTTGGGCTTTAGCTTATAAAGAACTAGCCTTTTATCCTCTTTAGACGAAACACGTTCAATAGCTTCATCAATTTGTAAGTTTAGCAACAGTTTTGCATTTAAATCTTTTAAGAATTTCATGCGGATGATGCGCTGATTGTCTGGTGATTTTTGATCAATATTTAGAATTTCATTAACCTCAATTACGGAAAGTTGCTTATCGCTAAACTGACTAATCGCTATCATTTTATTTAATAAGGTCAACTCAGTATCGTTTAGGAAACTTTTATTGCGATTTTTATATTTTATTTTTCTTAGAATAAAGAATATTACAATACCTATAATGATTGCAACAAACAAAAGTATTGTATAAAGAAATGGATTGGAACCATCTGGAGTATAAAACGATCCAATCAACTTAGCCTTTTTTAATAAATTCGATTTTGAAAGTTTGGTAAGGTTTGTTTGATTTTCCCAATAATTATAAATGGTATCTCCAATGCTATAAAATCGATCATTAGGAGTAAAGCAGCATCTCATCGGTTCATCCACTAAATATACTTTATTAAATTGAGGGTCTATAAGATATATTTTATCGCCCGACCACTGAATAAAGTGTTCACCATCCCAATAAACTGATCTAAGTGATCTAAATGGCAATTTAGGATTAATGGTGCCTAATTTAGACCAATTTTGATTTTTAAAATTAAATGCATAAATATTTTCATCTATGGTTTTACCAAATTTTCTTGTTGCGAGATCAGATTCTGCTGCACCAGAATAAAAGATATCGTTTTTAGCATCATATCCTTGATAACCTCCTACCAAACTTTTTGGGCCTTCATCCTCAGGTCTAACTAATTGCCATTCTCTAAATTCTTGATCATAAAAAGTAATTACATTCGTGTAATGCCAAAAACCATACCCCCCAAAATTGTAAATCGTATCTCTACGTAAAAACTGTGTGGCCTTAAAATTGTAACCCTTATAATAAGTGTTATCTAACCTAGATAGGGTATTCTTAGCAATATCGTACTGATAAACTTGCCCGGTACCAGGAAAGGTAAATTTAACTAATCGGTCATGATTGCAATGAAAGAAGTGATGATTAAAGTCTGAGGGTAAATCTCTAAATGTATTATCCTCTACGATTGAATTTTTGGCCAATGTCCATACACCTGGCTTAATTTCAAGGGAATGATGACGTGTATTTACGTCTATTCTTTCTCTTAGTCCTGATTTATTGTTAATCCATTCAAAACATCTGTTTTGTGCACAAATTTTGGTTGAAAGACCTATAATAGCAAGAACAACTAAACTGAATTTTTGAAAGTGACTCATAATTTAAAAATAAAATTTAAAGTTATTTTAATTGATCGACTAACTCCATTTAAATATGTGATAAAGTGTTAATAACACGATTCACATAAAATCTCTAAAATTTCACAGGTCATTCTAATAACATTGTTATCAGATTAACTAATAATTAAATGGAATTAACTAAATCAAATTCATATGTAAGGTCTATTTGCTCCATCTACAAATGAAATTGAAAGATAACATTATACAATGCTTTTAGAGAAAAATATTTTAATATAAGTAAAATATAAAGAGGCTACACCAAAACAAGCGAAGGAAGTATTCACGGCGATCATGTATTAACCCTAAATAACTGCAACATCCTTATAGTTCGTGCAACAGCATAGAGTAACAATAAAACAGCTACACACCATTTATAAACCTATTTATTCATCCAGAAACATTAAACAAAATTTATGAGCTACTATTTTAACGCCTTAAAAAACATCTTTAATTACAAAGGAAGAGCCACCAGAAGTGAATACTGGTATTTTGTACTATTCAATATTTTACTTGTTTTTATAACAGGTTGGGCTAGCGAAAGATTTTTCTACCAGTATATTTCTACACAAACAGTTGTTAATGCATTATTGCTTTATCAATTATTTCTCTTTATACCTTATTTCTCATTAGCCGTAAGACGGCTTCATGATGTTGGTAAGAACGGTTGGATGGTGCTTATTGGGTTTATTCCACTACTTGGTTGGATTTGGTTACTGATTTTATTTGTAAAAGGCAGCAACAAGTTTGATAATAAATATGGTCCTTACGCCGGTGCAGTCAACATGAATAGTGAAGATGAAAAATCTAAGGCGATAAAAGAAATTTCGCCTGAAACATGGAATTTTTGGTTAAATAGATTGACGTATTTGCTGGGTATTGGAATTATATCTTCGGGATATTTTACATGGATTAAGGTTTATGCCAGTGCTGGTGGACATAGCAGTAATTTTTCGGGTGATGGAGGGTTTATGTATACCATACCTGCAGGTGTGTTGGTCTTATTTTTTACCTACGATAAAAAACTGCAGCAGTACAGAAAATATTATGGACTTGCATTGGTAGCGCTTTCCTGTTATTTATTCCTGAGTTATACTAGGCATGTATCTGTTTCAGCAGGAGGGAATTCTGCAAGTGGAGGTACTAAAGCTGGGTTAGGTGTTATCTTACTAGCTATAATGAGTAGCCTATACTTTTTAGCCAATCTCATTAAACCTGCTACGTTAGGCCGAATACTTACGCCTTTGTTTATAATTTTATCTATATTAATCTGGTTTACTTCATTAGAGCCTTGGTTTGCCTATTGTTATGAACACGATTATATTAATACGTATGCTAGAGACAAATATCCATTTTATGTAATCAATACATATTCCATTAGCTTCATGGCATTTATTGCATTGATTGCTTTATTATTTAGAAAAAAAATCAATTTGAGTAAAAGTAAGTTAATGCTTATCATGACACTCTTCACTTACACTTCATTAATCTATTGGAGAACCTTACATAGATATTTTCATCCTGACACCGATCTAGGATTGCAAGATTCATTTCTTAGCATTCAATCAGTATTCAATTATATAAATATAGCAAGTGTGTTGGTGGCATTTGTATTACTAGCCACTAATCTAATGGAGTTGTTGAAGGATAATTTTCAAAACGACAACTTACTTAAGATTTATGATTTCTTTAACCGTCAGTATGTAAAGATAATTTGGCTGTTAGTCAGTTTAATAGTTATGAGTTTTATCATGAGTAAATCATCCTATCATATAATATCCTTCTTGTTCTAATCCCTTAAACTCAGATGATTTTACCAAAGTAAAAATACATGATTGGGTAGGCTTTAGGATTAATCAAATACGAAATAATCAAAAGATAGTGTCTTTTTTAAGCGGTATATTCTAGCCTATAACTCGAATAATAATGCAAAGATCGTTGAGCTGTGAAACAACTAAAAAAACAGGGAGTAATCTGAAAAGCCAAAAGAGTAAGAAAAATTTAACACACATTTTAAGATGAAAAATGCTATAAGTTTACTATCTATTTGTTTTTGTTTTTTTCAGGCTATTGGCCAAACTAAAACCAATACTACACCAACCTCAAAAGTAGCGCCTACTACTGTCAATCAATTGTTGCAAGGTAAGTGGCAAAGTATGGACGACAAAACAAACTACCTGGTATTTGAAAAAAATCTAAGAAAAGAAATTGCAGGTGGAGAGAAAACCTGGGACGTAGAGTCATATGTACTGTCAAACAAATGCGTAAATGAAAGTAATGTAGATAGTGAAACTGAACCCGAGAAAGACAAATATATTTCTTGCAAAGAATCTGATATGTGTTGGTATATCGTAACTGTAAATAAAGATTTTCTAACCCTAAGTTATGTTGGCCGGGGAAATAGCTTGAGATATAAACGGGTAAAATAAAATCAAGTTTCTAAAAACACCGGTTTGCTTTACACAAGCCTAAGTGAACAGGGTTTAAGGATTAACCAACTACGAAATCATTAATAATTGCACAGTAGATGTAAGTCCCGTGAAAACGAATACAGAAGAGAATAAAGAAGATTATTGTAATGTTCAAACTCAGCTTGCACTAAAAACCCAAGCGCTATCCTACAGGTAGCGCTTTTTTTTATACCCTTAGCAAATCCAAGCCTCGGCAGAAAAGAGGCAAGGTAAGGAAGCTGGAATAATTTTGGGCAAGCAATAAAAAAACGCATCTTCGCTAAATATATTTCACTAAAAAAAGGTAGTTTTATAGCATACCAACACACACACCATGGCAAAAGCCGATATCTTTTCTAAAGTTCCCGAATTAAACTATTCAGAACCAGCCGCTAAAACCGATTTTGAAGCCTTTAAAACCGTAGTGCACAGCCGCCGTAGCATACGGGTATACGAACCAACTCCCATTCCAGATGCTGTTATGCGTGAATGCTTGGAATTGACACTCTTAGCACCAAACTCCTCTAACTTACAACCTTGGGAGTTTTTCTGGGTACGCTCTGCCGAAAAGAAAGCCGAATTGGTAAAACTATGCCTATCGCAACCGGCGGCACGTACCGCCCCCGAGTTAATTGTTGCCGTAGCCCGACCCGATTATTGGAAAATAAACCGAGAACGTATGCTCGAATTGCTTACCCAAAACGGAGAGCAAGGTTCGGGTTATCAATACTATAAAAAAATTACCCCATTGGCCTATAACCTAGGCTTTTTAAACCTGTTTGGCCTTGCCAAAAAAGTATTAATTTGGTTTAAAGGAC
>CANHHZ010000016.1 GCA_947460275.1 Sphingobacteriaceae bacterium
AGACCGTGAGGCGCCGGTGTCTAAAACGGCAAATAAATTTTGGTTAAAAACAACAATTTCCACCAAGAGGTGGAAACCGTCGTCTAATTTTATTAAAGTTAAGGGAACAGTAATTGTTCGCACTTTGTTAAATTAAGTTCATTTCTGCAAGCACGTTGTTCATGTTGCGTACTGCATCGGCGCTTTTGTTAAAAGCCGCTTGCTCTGTTTCGTTTAATTTAAAGTCGATGATTTTTTCCCAACCGTTACGACCCACAATTACGGGTACGCCCAAGCAAATGTCTTTTTGTCCGTATTCGCCTTCTAGAGCTACGCAGCAGGTAAATAATTTTTTCTCGTCGCGTACAATGGCCTCAACTAAAGCAGCGCCAGCAGCACCAGGTGCATACCAGGCCGAAGTGCCTAATAAACCAGTTAAAGTTGCACCGCCAACCATAGTGTCGGCTGCTACTTTAGCCAAAGCGGCCTCGTCTAGCAATTCGCTAACTGGTAAGCTTTGGTAAGTTGCATAGCGAGTTAATGGGATCATGGTGGTATCGCCGTGTCCGCCAATTACAAAGCCTTGTAGATCGTTAGAGTTGCAGTTTAAGGCAACACTTAAATAATATTTAAAACGAGCGCTATCTAAAGTTCCGCCCATACCAATGATGCGGTTTTTAGGTAAGCCCAAAGACTTAAGCGCTAAATAAGTCATCGTATCCATTGGGTTACTGATCACCACAATAATTGCGTCTGGCGAATATTTTAAAATATTTTCGGCCACGCCTTTAACAATACCCGCGTTAATGCCAATTAGCTCTTCGCGGGTCATTCCCGGTTTACGTGGCAAGCCCGAAGTGATTACAGCTACGGTCGAACCTGCAGTTTGGCTGTAATCGTTGGTCACCCCTTTTATTTTAGTGTCAAAACCTAATAAAGCAGCGGTTTGCATCATGTCAATTGCCTTGCCTTCGGCAAAACCTTCTTTAATGTCTAGCAAAACCAACTCTTGCGCTAATTCTTTTCTTGCAATGTTATCTGCACAGGTGGCACCAACTGCGCCAGCACCTACAACTGTTATTTTCATTTGATATTAATTATAGAGTTTTGGAAGTAAATTTTATGATGACGAAGTTATTGATTAGAATTAGTTTAAAAAAATGCTTTTTGTAATTAATATGTATTTTTTAAGCATATCAATTGGGTATGATTTATTTGAGACGGATAGGTATCCAAATTTCTTCTTCCGAATTTGGGTCACCGTTTTTGTATTTTTCATCTAAAATTTCGAAGTGAGGTCGGCTATCAATCAGGTAATTGGAATTTGGCAGCCAAACACCAAAAATGTATTGGAATGTTTTTGGAGCTTCGGTTGCAGTGCCCCGGTGCAAAAAAACAGCATAGGCGCCAGCAGGTAAAACAAAGGTTTGCATCCCGCTCGGCGTATTTTCAAAATGACTTACTGCAACTACCGCTCGTTTTTCAAAAATTGCGTTCACATCCGCAGGGTTGTAGTTTTTGTTGTAAACCTGCATTGAGTACAAAAATTTTTCTGTTGCGTTTGTAATTTCCTTTCTTCGGCGCATAAAATGATGCCAAAGTTCAAAGGTTTTGTTATCAGCTAAAGACATTTGAGTACTCAACCCAATTAGTTTTTTTGTGGGTATACTTTCGGTTCGAAGAAACATTGTTTAAAATTTCAGCGAATATAATTTAACGAAGAGCTAAATCAAATTTTTTATGTTGATAATTTCTAATTTTTCGCAACACAAAATTCTTTATTTTTGGTATCCATCAATTTCCGACTATGTACTTGATTTTTGATACTGAAACCACAGGTTTACCCCGCAATTTTAATGCACCAATTACCGATACCGATAATTGGCCACGCTGTATACAAATAGCTTGGCAGTTGCATGACGATATGGGTAATTTGGTAGAAAATCAAGATTTTTTGGTAAAGCCCGAGGGTTTTAATATTCCTTACGATGCCGAACGCATACACGGTATTTCTACCGAATTGGCACAAGAACAAGGTGCCGAGCTACGCGATGTTTTAGAGAAATTTAACATCGCTTTGAGCAAGGCCAAGTTTGTAGTTGGCCAAAACTTAGGTTTCGATTTAAAAATTATGGGTTGCGAGTTTCATCGCATGGGTATGGAAAGCCCGATGGCCAATATGCCCGTTTTAGATACTTGTACAGAAGTTACCGCCGATTTGTTAAAGTTGCCGGGCGGTAGAGGCGGTAGATTTAAGCTTCCAAACTTAACCGAGCTGCACAGCTATTTGTTTGGTGTGCCTTTTGCCGAGGCGCACAATGCCACCGCCGATGTGGAGGCCACCACACGTTGTTTTTTGGAGCTGATAAGAAGAGAGTTTTATAAAAAAGAAGAACTGCTTTGCGATACCGATTATTTTTTACGTTTCAAGGAAATTAATCCTAGCATTGAGGCAATTGGTTTAAAGCACGTCAATTTAAAGACGGCCTCTGATGAAATTAGGAAAAGATTACAAGGTGCCGAAAGTGGTGGTATTTCTAAACAAACTTTATCAAATAACAAACAAGAATTGGCAAATGTTGGGTTTGTGCATTTGCATAATCATACTCAATTTTCTGTTTTACAAAGTACAACAAGCATAGCTGATTTGGTAAAAGCTGCAGCTGCCAACAATATGCCAGCGGTAGGGTTAACCGATCATGCCAATATGATGGGTGCTTTTCACTTTGTGAGCCAAGCAGCCAAACATAACAAAGAGGCCAAAGTAAAAAATGCACTAGCCTTAGAAAATGGCGAACAACCTACTGCCCAAATTGTAAAACCAATTATAGGTGTAGAGTTTTTTATCTGCGACAACCATTTGGATAAAACCCGAAAAGATGATGGCTATCAAGTTGTTTTTTTAGCCAAAAACAAACAAGGTTATCAAAATTTGGCCAAAATGTCGTCTATCGCTTATACCAAAGGTTTTTATTATGTGCCTAGAATTGATAAAAATGTTGTTGAGCAATACAAAAGCGATATTATTGTGCTTTCTGGAAACTTGTACGGAGAAATACCAAGCAAGCTTTTAAACTTAGGCGAAAAACAAGCCGAAGAAGCTTTAATGTGGTGGAAACAACAATTTGGCGATGATTTTTATATCGAAATTATGCGCCATAATCAAGAAAATGAAGATCGGGTAAATACCGATTTAATTGCCTTGGCTCAAAAACACGAGGTAAAGTTAGTCGCTAGCAATAATACTTATTACATCAATAAAAAAGATGCCAATGCACACGATATTTTGTTGTGTGTTAAAGATGGCGAAAAACAAGCTACGCCAATTGGTAGAGGTAGAGGCTTTCGCTATGGATTGCCAAATCAAGAATATTATTTCAAATCGGCAGAGGAGATGAAAACCCTTTTTGCCGATTTGCCCGAAGCAATTGTGAGTACACAAGAAATAGCAGATAAAGTAGAAGCTTACGAATTGGCAAGGGAAGTTTTGTTGCCTAAGTTTGATATCCCGGCCGAATTTTTAGTTACCGAAGATGAGCAAGACGGTGGTAAACGAGGTGAAAATAAATATTTAAGACATTTAACTTACGAGGGTGCTAATAAAAGGTATGGCGAACTTAAGGCAGAAATTACCGAGCGCTTAGATTTTGAATTAGCTACAATTGAAAACACAGGCTACCCAGGTTATTTTTTAATTGTTCAAGATTTTATTGCCGAGGCACGCAGAAGAGATGTTTCTGTGGGTCCAGGTAGGGGCTCTGCTGCGGGTTCTGTGGTGGCCTACTGTTTATGGATTACCAACATAGATCCTTTAAAGTACGATCTCCTTTTTGAGCGTTTTCTTAATCCAGATCGTGTTTCTATGCCCGATATCGATATCGACTTCGACGATGAAGGTCGTGGTCGTGTAATGGAATATGTAATTGATAAATACGGTTCTAGTCAGGTTGCTCAAATCATTACCTACGGTACCATGGCTGCCAAATCATCTATACGCGATACGGCGAGAGTTTTAGATTTGCCATTATTCGAGGCAGACAAAATCGCAAAGCTTATACCAAACATGAAGTTGGCAAAAATCTTCAATTTGGAAGAAAAAGCGCTAAAATCAGCTTTGCGACCAGATGAATACGAAAAAATTATAGAGTTAAAAGCCTTAGCTGCGGCCAAAAATTTAAGCGCCGAAACTATTGAACAGGCCATTATTTTGGAAGGCTCGTTGCGCAATACGGGTATACATGCTTGTGGTGTAATTATTACTCCCGACGATATTACCAATTTTGTTCCAGTTGCTACGGCAAAAGATTCTGATTTGTACGTTACCCAATTTGACAACTCGGTGGTTGAAAGTGCGGGTCTACTAAAGATGGACTTTTTGGGTTTAAAAACTTTAACCCTAATCAAAGACACGGTTAAGTTGGTTAAGAAAAGACACAATATTGATTTAGACCCAGATACATTCCCAATAGATGATGTAAAAACCTACGAACTTTTTCAACGAGGCGAAACGGTTGGTATTTTTCAGTACGAGAGTGCTGGTATGCAAAAATACATGAAAGAGCTTAAACCAACGGTTTTTGGCGATTTGATTGCCATGAATGCGCTGTATCGGCCTGGCCCAATGGCTTACATACCAAGTTTTGTAAAGCGAAAAAATGGAGAGGAGGAGATTAAGTACGATTTAGAAGCTTGCGAAGAATTACTTAAAGAAACTTACGGAATTACTGTTTACCAAGAGCAGGTAATGCTTTTGTCTCAAAAATTGGCCGATTTTACTAAAGGTGAAGCCGACGTTTTACGTAAGGCAATGGGTAAAAAGCAAAAAGACGTATTGGATAAAATGAAGCCTAAGTTTATTAAACAAGCTGCAGAAAAGGGTCATGATGCCGTAGTGCTAGAAAAAATTTGGAAAGATTGGGAAGCTTTTGCGGAATATGCTTTTAACAAATCGCACTCCACTTGTTATGCTTGGATTGCTTATCAAACAGCCTACCTAAAAGCAAATTATCCTGCCGAATATATGGCCGCGGTACTTTCAAACAACATGAGTGACATCAAACAAGTGGCTTTTTTTATGGAAGAGTGTAGGCAAATGGGTGTAACAGTTTTAGGGCCTGATGTGAACGAGTCTGATTTAAAATTCTCGGTAAACAGCAAGGGCGAAATTAGGTTCGGTATGTCGGCAGTAAAAGGTGTAGGAGAGAAGGCCGTAGAAAGTATAATTGAAGAACGCGTTTTAAATGGGCCATATCCAAGTGTGTTTGAATTTGCGAAGCGATCTAATACCCGAATAGTTAATAAAAAAGCCTACGAAAGTTTTGTGTATAGTGGCGCTTTTGACGCTTTTGGTTTTCATAGGGCTCAGTATTTTTACATTGGTGCCAATGATAAAATGAATGGTATAGAAAAATTGATTAAATATGCGAATGATTTTCAAAACAATGAAAATTCTTCTCAAGCATCATTATTTGGCGGTTCAAAAGCTGATTTAATTTTAGAACCAAACTTCCCTATTTCGCCAGAATGGGGATTAATTGACCGATTGAAATACGAAAAGGATGCCATTGGTATTTTCTTGTCAGGTCACCCGTTGGACGATTATCGATTTGAACTGACTAATTTCTGTCAGCATTCGGTTAGGCATTTAAGTGTTGTAAACAAAATACGTAGTGGCGATACCACAGAAGAAGTATTGATAGAATTTGAATCTCTCAAAAACAGAGATTTAGTGGTGGGTGGCCTGGTTGTTTTAGCTTCGCAGCGTATTACCAAAGCAGGTAAGCCTTTCGGAGTTTTTGTGTTTGAAGATTATGATGAAAGCTGTGAAATTGCTTTGTTTGGAGATGACTTTTTGAAATTTAAACAGTTTTTAACTGAAGGTTATTTCTTGCAAATTAAAGGTAGGGTAGGCGAACGTTTTAAAAAAGAAGGCGATTGGGAATTTAAAGTAAACTCTATTGATTTGCTATCTGAGTTGAGAGATAAACTTACCAAATCTATTACTATTCGGGTTGAGGTACAAGCAATTAATGATGGTTTTATGGATAAAATTACCGAAATTTTAGAGGAAAATAAAGGTAATAACGATAGACAAAATTGTAAATTAAATTTCGAAATTTTTGAAACAAGTGAAAATCTAAAATTAGAATTGCCGTCGAAGTCGTTGAAAATAAATCCGAATAATCAGTTTTTGGAACAACTTACTAAGCTTAACATTTTAAATTATTATTTGAATTAGCTTTTGTAAAATATAAATTTGTTGTTGTATAATTGTAAAATTGATTGCAGGTGTTTTATTGCATTACAATTCATCATATATTTGTGTAGAAAACTTAAAAAATATTTATGGCTTTAGAAATAACAGATGCAAACTTCGAGGAAGTTGTATTAAAATCAGATAAACCCGTTTTGGTTGATTTTTGGGCAGAATGGTGTGGTCCATGTCGTATGGTTGGTCCAGTAGTAGACGAAATTTCGAAAGAATATGAAGGAAGGGCAGTTGTAGGAAAAGTTAACGTCGACAATAATCCTCAAATCTCCACTCAGTTCGGTATTCGAAATATTCCTGCATTGTTATTCTTTAAAAATGGAGAAGTTGTAGACAAACAAGTAGGTGCGGTTCCAAAATCAGTATTAGCAGGTAAATTAGATAATCAATTGTAAGATTGTTTTAATATATAAAAAAGCCCTAAAATTAATTTTAGGGCTTTTTTTATACTTTTATTTTAAGCGTGTTTATCTGCAAACCTTGTCGATATTTTTTAGGATGATTTTACAAGCCTCTTCAATTTCGGTGTTGGTGATGATTAAGGGTGGGGCAATGCGCATGGCGTTGCTGCAATGTAAAAACCAATCGGTAACGATACCATCTTCAATGCAACCATCAATGATTTGTTTTAAGGTTTCGTAGCTTTCAAATTCTACAGCCAACATTAATCCTTTTCCGCGTACTTCTTTAATTGCCTTATGTTGCAAAAGTTGTTTAAATAGTTGCCCTTTTGTTTCTACCTGATCGACCATTTTTTCGTTTATAACGGCATTTAGCGTAGCCAAGCCCGCAGCACAACTCACGGGATGCCCACCAAAAGTAGTAATGTGCCCTAAAATTGGGTTATCGGTAAATACCTGCATCATTTCGTGCGATGAAACAAAAGCACCAATAGGCATACCACCACCCATGCCTTTGGCCAGTAATAGTATGTCTGGTACGATGCCAAAATGCTCAAAGCCAAACATTTTTCCGGTGCGTCCAAAACCACATTGTATTTCATCAAGTATCAAAAGTGTGCCTGTTTCGGTACATTTTTGTCGCAGGGCAATCATATATTGTTGATTGGGAACCCTTATACCTGCTTCGCCCTGTATAGTTTCTATAACTACAGCTGCAGTTTGGCGAGTTATTTTTTCTAAATCGGGCAAGGAATTAAAGTCGATAAATGTAATGCCTGGCAGCAATGGTCTATAAGCTTGCTTAAACTCTTCGTTGCCCATGATACTTAAAGCACCGTGCGTGCTGCCATGATAGCTGTTTTTACAGGCTATAATTTGGGTTCTTGAGGTATATCTTTTTGCCAATTTCATGGCACCTTCTACGGCTTCACTACCCGAATTTACAAAATAGGTACAGTTTAAGTTGGGGGGTAAAACCGATGCTAATGCTTTGGCAAATTCTACCTGCGGAGTTTGTACATATTCGCCATACACCATCAAATGCATGTAAGTTTCGGCTTGTTTTTTTACAGCTTCCACAACTGTGGGATGGCAATGGCCAACATTGCTTACACCAATACCGGCAATTAAATCCATGTATTTATTCCCGGCTGTATCATACATGTAGATGCCTTGTGCTTTTACAAATTGAAGCAAAAGAGGAGTGGCAGAAGTTTGAGCGTTGTGCTTTAAAAATAACTGACGTTGAGTGAGCATGGTACAAAAGTAAGGATTTAAATTTTTATCAATTAGGGTAAAGCGATTCATAAAAAAAATCCTGAGTGTGAACTTCAGGATTTGTAAAATTGTTTTAAGGCCTATTTGGCGGCCCACCTCTAAACTGATTTAAAAGTTCTTTTTTAAATGTCTCTTGTGCTCGGTAAAATTTACCCACAATTTTAATTGGCAAACTGGATTTAAATTTATTATAATATTTTTTTTCTACATTAAGTTCTTTTTGCTTGAAATCAAAATCATTTACAATTAATGTTTGTATTTCGGTATCGTTTAAATCATCTATTTCTTTTAGCTTTCTAAAGCTAATCATTTTTTGAAATCGCTCTTTTCGCAAATCTTGTTGTTCTCTGGTATAATCATTGTAAATTGGCCAAAATGTTTTAGCTTCCTCGCTACTTAAATTTAATTTGGTGGCAAGCCAAGCAATTTTTTTAGCTTCAAACTTATCTTCTCCTGGCCTATTGCCAGGTTGCCCCATCACCAATGTTGGTGCTAATATTAAAAAGAAGAGTATAAATCGATTTTTCATTTTTATAAATTATTTGAAATGTCTCTTGTTGAAAAATTATTTAAAATATAGTTTTCTAGGTCTGTATCTGTATTGCTTACCGTGCTTTTTTCTTGGATATGTTCAATAATTACACTTTCGTCAATTCCATAAAGCATTTGTTCGTTTGCCAATTCGGCGTCATTTTTTGTGTTAATTTCTGCTTGTTGGTTTAAAAATAGGGTAAATGCACTAATTAAAATTACGCAAGCTGCCGCTGCATACTTGTTAAAGTCAGAAGCCCAAAGACGAATTATTTTTGTAGGTTTTGCATTAGTTTTGGCTACAATTTTAGCTTGTAAATTTTCAAAATAATTAGACGGGATGCTAAAGCCATCATCCTTTAGGTTGATTTTTTGTAATGCAATATTAGTTTCTATTTGTGAGGTTAATATTTCAAAATAATTTTCGGGCACATTAAAACCTTGATTTTCTTTGGCAGAAAAACTAGTTAAAAACACGGTTTGATTGATGTTTTTCGATAATTCATTAAAATAATTTTCGGGCACACCGTATGGCATAGTACGGGGCAAACTCGCTAAATAAGGTGCCTCTTTTTTCCATTCCATATTTTCATCTATCTTTTTCACGCAACTATTGATGTGTTTTTAGTTAAAAGGTTTAATAGTTAATCTTGATTTAATAAAATACTTTCAATTTTTTTTACCGCAATATGGAATGAAGCTTTTAAAGCGCCCACCGATGTTCCTAAAACTTCTGAAATTTCATCATATTTCATATCGTCGAAATATTTCATGTTAAAAATAATCCGTTGTTTATCTGGAAGTGTCAAAATTGCTTCTTGTAATTTCCGTTGCGCTTTATCACCATCAAAATAGGAGGATGAGGTAAGGCTGTCGGCTAATTCTGTATTTACATCATCTAAAGAGATGTTGTTTTTCAATTTCTTTTTATTAAGAAAAGTAATCGATTCGTTGGTGGCAATGCGATAAATCCAAGTATAAAGTTGAGATTCACTTCGAAAATTTGCCAAGTTTTTCCAAACTTTTATAAAGGTTTCTTGCACTAAATCGTCAGCATCATCATGATCAATGACTAGTCTTCTGATGTGCCAATAAATTTTTTGCTGATACTTATTTAAAAGCAAGTTGAAGGCTTCGTTTTGCGTTTTTTGTACGCTAAATTTTAGAAGTATTTCTGAGTCTTCAACTTGCTTCATTTATCTTAGATTTGAGATTAGAGATATGAGATTTCAGATTGGATTCGTTTATCAAATCTCATATCTCTTTATCTATTTTTTTCTGCTTATTGCTTTTTGTACGGCAGCAACAATATCGGCAGGGTCTAATTTATACTTTGTCATTAATTGATCTGGTGTAGCACTTTCGCCAAAACTATCATCTACAGCTACAAATTCTTGAGGTGCAGGATAAGTAGTGGTTAATAAACGTGCAATGCTTTCGCCCAATCCACCAAATTTATTGTGTTCTTCGCAAGTTACTATGCAACCAGTCTTCTTTACAGATTTTAAGACAGCTTCTTCGTCTAAAGGTTTAATGGTATGTATATTTATAATTTCTGCGTCTATGCCAAGTTCTGCTAGTTTTTCTCCAGCTTCAATTGCACGCCATACCATATGGCCTGTGGCTACAATGGTTACATCTGTGCCTTCGTTTACCATCCAAGCTTTGCCAATTTCAAATTTTTGGTCGGCAGGTGTAAATACGGGGATAGATGGGCGACCAAAGCGTAAATAAACTGGGCCTTCGTATTCCATAATGGCTAATGTTGCAGCTTTGGTTTGGTTGTAATCGCAAGGATTGATAACCACCATGCCCGGCAGCATTTTCATTAATCCTAAATCTTCTAAAATTTGGTGGGTAGCTCCATCTTCGCCCAAGGTTAAACCGGCATGTGAGGCACAAATTTTTACATTTTTACCTGAGTAGGCAATAGATTGGCGAATTTGATCGTAAACTCTACCTGTAGAAAAATTGGCAAAAGTACCAGTAAAAGGAATTTTACCTCCAATGGTCATTCCTGCAGCAATGCACATCATGTTGGCTTCGGCAATGCCCACCTGTACAAATCGGTCTGGAAATTCGTTGGCAAAATCGTCCATTTTTAGTGAGCCTTTTAAATCGGCACATAGGGCAACAACGTTTTTATTTCGTTTGCCTGCTTCATGCAAACCTGCTCCAAAACCAGATCTTGTATCTTTTTTTTCTGTATATGTATATTTTTTCACGCTTAGTTTATTTTATTAACGGTGTTCAAGCTTGCTTTGCAGGTTTTCATACCCCAAACCCCTAATGGGGCTTTTAATTTTTATGTGAATAATATTATTTCCCCTTTTGGGGTAGGAGGATTAGTAATCCCCTGCGGTTTCTTTGAGTTGCCCCAATGCGTTATCTAGTTGTGCATCGCTTGGTGGCGTTCCATGCCATTTGTGTGTGCCTACCATAAAATCAACCCCAAATCCCATTTGTGTGCTCATTAGATTTAAAATTGGCTTTCCTTTTCCAGTTAAGGATTTGGCATAATGTAACGCTTTTGTAATTGCGGCCATATCATTACCATCTGATGTAATTACATGCCATCCAAAAGATTCAAATTTTGCTTGTAAATTTTCTAGAGAAAGAACTTTTTCTGTAGGCCCATCAATTTGCTGACCGTTATAGTCGATGCTTGCAATTAAATTATCCACTTTGTGGTGTGGAGCAAACATTAAGGCTTCCCAGTTTTGTCCTTCCTGCAGTTCTCCGTCGCCTAACAAGCAATAAACCAGGTTGTTGTCTCTGTTTAGTTTTTTAGTTAGGGCTGCACCAATAGCAACAGATAAACCTTGACCCAATGAGCCAGAGGCAATGCGCACACCTGGTAAATGCTCATGCGTGGTTGGATGTCCTTGCAATCTGGTGTTTAGCTTTCTAAAAGTGGCCAACTCGTTTACTTCAAAATATCCAGATCTGGCCAAAACACTGTACCAAACTGCAGAAATGTGACCATTTGAAAGAAAGAATAAATCTTCTCCTAGTCCATCCATACTAAATTTTGTGTTGTGGTTTAGTACCTCGAAGTACAAAGCAGTAAAAAAATCGGCACAGCCCAATGAAGCACCCGGATGCCCAGACTGTACAGCATGGACCATTCTAAGTACGTCTCTTCTTACCTGGCTGGCAATATCTTCTAGTTCGCTAATAGTATGTTTCATTAAAATTGGGAGTTAAAGTGTTGCTAATATAATTAAAAAATTAGCTCAATAAATCTAAAACTTGTTGTGTTGAATTTTTAGTATCTACTTTGGTAATGATATGGGCAATATTTCCTTCTTCATCAATTACAAAAGTAGTTCGGTTTATGCCCATGTAGGTTTTGCCATACATGCTTTTTTCGGCCCAAACGCCATAAGCCTCCACAACTTTTTTGTCGGTATCGGCCAACAGGGTGAATGGCAGTTCGTATTTTGTAATAAATTTTTGGTGCGATTTTTCATCGTCCACGCTTACACCTAGAACGGTAATCCCTTTTGCCGTTAAGCCTTGGTAATTATCTCTAAAATCGCATGCTTCGGCGGTACAACCTGGAGTGTTATCTTTAGGGTAAAAAAATAAAATAACCTTTTTACCTTTAAACTGATTTAATGTTACCAAATTTCCATTTTGGTCTTTTGCCGTAAATTGTGGTGCTTTATCACCTTGTTTAAGTTCGTTCATTTTTTGTTGGGATTTGTTTCTTACCTATAAAATTCTGCTGAATATGTTTTTACATTGTCCTTTAAGTCGGTTACTAATAATTCAAAGGTATGTTTTCCTGGTAAAGTTTGTTCATCAAAGGTATGCCATAAATTGGCTGATTTTGCATCAAACTCCATCAATATCCATTTTCCATCAATATAGCCATTAAAATTTTTAATTCCTGATAAGTTGTCGCTAATTCTAAAACTAATTTTACTGATTTGCGACATGTTTTTTTCATTTGCTATATTCAAAGGCACAATATTGGGCGCAATACTATCAATAGCAACAAAAAAACTACCAAATTTTTTAGGCTGCGCTTTTACATAACCATTCTCAAAAAATCCGCCTTGCGAAACACGCTGCATATTTACAATTAAGGCCTTAGTTTGAAATTTATTGAGGCTGCTGTCTGGTTTTATCCATAGCTCAAACCCTGTGTGTAGTGGTGTAAGTTCGTTATGTATTTGATGGATGTCGGAAAAAGAATTGCTTTGTGGTTTTGGTAATTTTTGATAAACAAAGTTTAAGTCGTTATATAAAGTGCCTTTTGGCAAAATGATTTTTACTTTGTCGTTATTAAATTCGTTGACTTTGCCATAAATAAAACTAGTACCTAAAGGCAATTTAGGTGTAGGTATTACCGCTTTATCGTTAGCTAATACATTAAATGTCAATGTGCTTTTGTTGCCCTGTGCGTCCGATATGGTATATTTTACAAGATGAAGTTTGCCATCGTTGAACGAAACTCTACCGTTGTTGATTAAGTGGCTATAAATTTGCAATGGATTTCCTGGGTCTGTAAAGCTCTTTTGGATGCTTTGTTTTAAGCTCAGCAAAGCTGGATAATCGAGATGAGAATTAATAGCCCTGCTGTTTTCGAAATTAAATTTCTCTAATGTTGAGGCAAAAATAGGTGCTCCATCAACCTCCAGCTCAATCATGTAAACACCATTTGTGCCCGATTGACCATTGTGTTTGTCGGTAGTAACAATACCAAAACCAACATCTCCACTTAAATTAATGGTATTTACCTTGTTTAAACTATAATTTCCTTTGTTGCCTATTACCTGAAAATATTGTTTTGGGGTAAATTCATTAAAAGGTTTGCCATTGAGGCGATAAACATACATCGAATGAATTACTGGAGGGATTTGATCTGGAATTTGAATACCTAATAATTGCGGATTTATGGTGGCTTCTGTCTTGGCGTCTCTAATTTCAAAATGTAAGTGCGGTCCGCCAGAACTTCCAGTATTTCCTGAATAAGCAATAATATCGCCTTTATGTACTGTAATTAAATCTGTATTTGGAAATTCATCTATTTCGTATGATTTATTTTTGTATTGCATGGCCTTTGCAATTTGTCCAATTTTTGGATTAAACCGAGATAAATGGCCATAAACTGAAGTAAATCCGTTTGGATGATTAATATAAAGTGCTAACCCAAATCCGCTATTTTGCACACGTATTCTAGAAATATAACCTTCTTCGGTAGCAAAAATTGGGTATCCTGTTTGTTTGTTGGTTTTAAAGTCTAAACCCGAATGAAAATGATTGGCTCTCAATTCGCCAAAAGAACCCGCCAAGGCGGGCGGATTTATCGATAATGGCGTTTTAAAATCGGTAAATAAAGTGCTGTAACTGTTTTTAAGTTGGGCACTTGCCTCAGTATTTAAAATAAAGATGGTTAGTACACCTAATAATTTCTGCAATTTTTCAACCATTAACTTTATCTTATTTAATGTTGAAGTTTAACAACTGATTGCCTTCCAACCATGCTTCTAAATGATCGCCAGTTTTTACTGCGCCAACACCTTCTGGAGTACCCGTAAAAATAAGGTCTCCTTTTTTTAACGTAATGTATTGAGAAACAAATGATATAATGTTTTCAAACGAAAATAAAAGGTTTGAAGTATTTCCATTTTGACGTGTTTCTTTATTTATTTGCAACTCAAATTGCAATTGATAAAGATTTTTAAAATCACTTTTGGGTAAAAATTTACTCACTGCCGCCGAATTATCAAATGCTTTGGCAAGTTCCCAAGGTAATCCTTTTTCTTTATGTTGGGTTTGTATGTCTCTGGCTGTAAAATCAATTCCTAAACCAATTTCATCGTAATAATTACTTGCAAATTTTTCGGCAATATGTTTACCTTCTTTGCAAATTTTTAGTACTACTTCTAATTCATAATGGATATCTAATGAAAAATTTGGAATGTAAAACGGCTTATTATCTTTTAAAACTGCTGTGTCTGGTTTTAAAAAAATAATTGGCTTGGTGGGTACCGCATTGTTTAGTTCTTTGGCGTGTGCCGCATAGTTGCGACCAATTGCAATAATTTTCATAAAGCAAAAGTAGCAAACAAAAAAGGTAAATTATAATACAGAAATTCTTCTTGCTACAGGTTCGCCACCGGCAACAATTTTCAGAAAATAAATCCCTGTAGTTAATTTAGTGGGAATAGCATATGTTTTTGTTTGTTCGCCTGCTGGAGTGCGCTCGTTGGTAAGTACTACTACATCATTGCCAAGCATATCAGTTATTTTTATAGATAGCGTAGTTTCTTTATCGATACGTAAGTTGATGTTAATTTGATCACTTACAGGATTAGGATATATTTTTAGCACAGTAATCATTTTACCTGATTTTGAGGTAGGAATGGTGTTCTGTGAATTTAAGGTGTAACCTAATGTATTTGGTTTATACGGCGTGATATTTGCCTTAATTTGAGGTAACCTGCTTTCTATTCTAATTCTTGGTTTGATTGATATTCGACTGGTGTCAATTTTTTGTGCAAAAACAGAAACGCTCGAAAAAACAGCCATGCTGAGGCATAGTAGATTGATAAAGAGCGCTATTTTTGATTTTGTAATCATAACTGGGATAACACAAAAATATAAATAATAACGCAAAGAAATCGAATAGGCAGTTTAAATCTTCAATATTTAACACTATTTAACAAGCATTTTACAAAACCCCTCAACAAACTCAATTAGGGGTAAAAAAATGAACTATTATTTGTTAGGCCTAATCCTAATTATTTAACTATTTTTGCAGCCAAAATAATATAAAAGTGTCAAATCATAAAAATGTAAACGCCCTTACTGCAGGCGGCGTATTAGTGAGTTTAGGAATTGTTTTTGGCGATATTGGTACTTCGCCATTATATACTTTAAATGCAATTTTTACTATAATTTTAGGTGGAAAACAAGCGGTTTCACCCGAAGTAGTTTTAGGAGTGCTTTCTTGTATCATTTGGACTTTAACCTTACAAACCACAATTAAGTATGTAATTATTACCCTTAGAGCCGATAATAAAGGAGAGGGCGGTATTTTTTCTTTATTTTCTTTGGTTAGAAAAAAAGCCAAATGGTTGGTAATCCCGGCAACCATTGGTGGTTGTGCTTTGTTGGCAGATGGTATCATTACGCCAAGTATTACAGTTACTTCAGCCATTGAAGGGTTGACCAATAAATTTGATCATGTTCCTGTAATACCTATCGTACTTGCTATTTTAACTATCTTATTTATTATTCAGCAATTTGGAACAAATCTAGTTGGTAAGCTTTTTGGCCCTGTAATGTTTGTTTGGTTTGCTGTTTTGGGTACAGTGGGTGTTTCGTTTATTTTAAAAGATTTGAGTATTTTAAAAGCTTTTAATCCCTATTACGCACTTCATTTATTGCTCAATAACAATTTGGCTTTTATTATTTTAGGTGGTGTTTTTCTTTGTACCACTGGAGCGGAGGCCTTATATTCTGATTTAGGACATTGTGGAAGAAAAAATATCCGAATCAGCTGGATTTTTGTGAAGCTTACCCTTATTTTAAACTATTTAGGACAGGGTGTATGGATTTTGAAAAATGGAAATACATACATTCCTAGCGCTAAAATGAATCCATTTTTCGAAATTATTCCTGATCAATATCAGCTACCAATGGTTGTTTTGGCCACATTGGCTGCAGTTATTGCCAGTCAGGCTTTAATAAGCGGCTCGTTTACGCTTATAGCCGAAGCAGTTCGTTTAAATCTTTGGCCAAAAATTCGTATTGTTTATCCAACGGCTTCAAAAGGACAGCTTTATGTTCCTGCTATCAATTGGTTGTTGTGGCTTGGCTGTTGTGGTATTGTTTTGCTCTTTCAAAAAGCAGAAAAAATGGATGCGGCTTACGGGCTTTCCATTACCATTGCCATGTTAATGACCACCATTTTAGTAACTTTGTATTTGAGGAGTAAACATTTCCCTAAATACTTAATCGTGTTGTTTATGGTTACTTACTTCATAATTGAAGGCACTTTTTTAGTAAGTAACTTGACTAAATTTTTGCATGGCGGATGGGTAACTGTTTTAATCGGTTCTGTCTTGTTTTCGGTAATGTGGAGCTGGTATGTAGCTCGAAAAATTAAAAATCGCTTTGTAAAATATGTTGACATAGAGGATTACTATCAAATTATTAGCGAATTAAGTGTAGATCAAACTGTTCCAAAATACTCTTCGCAACTGGTTTATTTAACCAGTGCCAATTTTAAAACAGAAATAGAATCGAAAATTATTTACTCAATCATACAAAAAGAGCCCAAACGTGCAGACATGTACTGGTTAGTGCACGTTGATGTAGTGGACGAGCCTTATACCATGGATTATAAGGTAGAGTTTTTAATTCCTGGCAAATTGATAAGAATTGACTTTAAATTGGGCTTTAGGGTTGAACAACGCGTAAACTTGTTATATCGAAAAGTGGTAGAAGAGTTGGTGAGAAATGGAGAAGTAGACATTACTAGTCAGTACAGTTCGCTTAACAAGCATAAAATTGCTGGCGATTTCAGATTTGTATTGTTGGAAAAACACTTATCTAAATTTACTAAACTTAGCTTTTACGAGCGGACTATCATGGATTACTACTTCTTTTTGAAACACTTTAGTTTGTCAGAAGAAAGTGGATTTGGTCTTGATTCGAGCTATGTGGAGGTAGAAAAAGTACCACTTATATTTGTAACTCCTGATGATATTTCGTTGAATAGATTAGCTGTATAATTATCAAATTAAATAAATACAAAAAAGCCCCTTACAGATTTGCAAGGGGCTTTTTTTTCAAATAAAATGATTAAGCTTTAGCAGCTAACATTTCTTTTCCTAGTTTACTATTGCTGTAACCATAAGAAAAGTAAACAATAAGCCCCACAATAAGCCAAATTCCGAAGCCTATCCAATTGCTTATGCCTAGCTCGCACATCATGTACAAGCAGCTTATTAGACCTAAAACTGGAATTAAAGATAAATTCTTGGTTACGCAATAATAGGTGATCAGCAAACAAATGATCAAGAAGATCCACATCGGTATTTTGTGTTTAAACAAGCTCCATCCACTTTCGTATTTTTTATCAAAGTTGACCGCAGATTTAGCTAAAAATGTATCATATTGCTCTGAAGATAAGCTATTTAAGTAAGCCTCTGCGTCTATTTGTTTTCCTTGTAATACAATTGGGTTTTCGCTGATTTCTTTTTTTACGGTAGCCAGTTCATTTTCATTTAAAGAAGTGATAAAGGTTACAGGTTCATTTGTTTTAGTTTTGTTGGTAATAAAATCTGTGGCTTCAGTTTTGAATGTTGTAAATGCTATACTTAAGCCTGCCACAAATACCAAAGGGATGATGTATTTTGAATTTACGTAAGGAATTTTAAACTTTCCTCTTTGTACATCTGGTCTATTTTGCAATACCAGTACGCCAGCGCAAACCAGTACAAAGGCAAATAGGGTGCCTATGGAACATAGATCGGTTACAATGGTCAAATTCATAAACAGCGATGGAATAGCGACCACAAAGCCCACCACGATTGTTGCAAAAGAAGGTGTTTTATATTTTGGATGAATTTCAGAGAATTTTTTTGGCAATAAACCATCTCTACTCATGCTCATCCAAATGCGAGGTTGCCCCATTTGAAATACCAATAGCACACTAGCCATTGCAAAAACCGCACTCACGGCAATAATACCACTCATCAATTTCAAGTCAATTTGATCAAAAACAAAGGCCAATGGATCGCCAACTGCTAGGGTGTCGTATTTTACAATCCCAGTTAAAACCAGCGCAATAGCTACATATAAAACGGTACAAATAATAATTGCCCACATCATTCCTCGAGGTAAATCTCGCTGAGGATCCTTACATTCTTCAGCAGTGGTAGAAATTGCATCAAAACCAATGTAAGCAAAAAATACTGCAGAAACACCTTTTAACACCCCTGATACTCCGTTTGGTGTAAATGGGTTCCAATTGTCGGTGTCTACGTAAAAAACACCAAC
>CANHHZ010000017.1 GCA_947460275.1 Sphingobacteriaceae bacterium
GAAAAAGTTTGTTTAAGGTTAGGTAAACTCACTTGAACTGTAATTTTATCGGAAGTAAGTGCCGCACCAAAATCAAAATCTACCTCAGCTTTTCTACTGTTAAATTGTGCCGGAAAAGTATCGTCCACATCATTAATAGTCGCATTATTAACATCAAAACGATTTTGTTTAAAATTTGAAGAAAGCCCAAAATTTAAGTTGGTTGTTTGTGATAAATTAAAATGATAAGCATAGCTAAATTTATAATTTTTTTGGCTTAACAAACCTGTTTTATCATTTTGAAACAAAAAACCAAAACCCGATTTATCTAGTTTTACATCCGTAGATAATAACTGAGTAGATGAACCCCCTTGCCTATTTTCTATGTTGAAACGATAAGCAAAATTTAAACCAAGTCCGCTTTCTTTACCAGCAAATGCGGAATTAACAGCATAAGGATTAAAAAAATATTGAGTGATACTAGGTCTTAACTGTGAAAATGCAGCTAACGAAAACAAGCTTAGCATGATCACCAATGCGCTTGTTTTAAACTTTATAGTTGATATATTTTTCCTTGAAATCATGAGTTCTAAAGCTTATTTTAAAATTGTTAAGTAACCTTTTACCAATGCTTTGTCACTGCCAAAGTAAATGATAAATGAATAAGATCCTGTTGGCAATGCTTGTCCGTTGTAGGTGCCATCCCAAGAGTTGTTATAACGTTGTTTGCGGTACACTTGTCTACCGCTAGCATCAAAAACCTTCACTTCGTTATCAGGATAAGCGTCTATATTTTTAATTATCCAAACATCGTTTTTACCATCACCATTTGGCGTAATCATGGTTTGAGGGGTTACCTTAAAATCGTTTTCTACCTCGATGGTAATGCTTTCGGTTTTACTACAGCCATTGGCATTGGTTACTGTTACGGTAAAGGTTGTGGTTACATCTGGTTTTACCGTTGGATTAGGAATGTTTACATTGTCTATCCATTGGTATTTATTTGGGCTCCATAAATAGGTTACCCCATCACCAGCACTTAACTGCGTTGATGTACCTTTGCTTATTTTAGTGCCATTTGTTGAAGTGATGTTTGGCACAGGTAAAGCAAAAATTGTAACATTAACTGGTACAGAAACAGTGCTTATAGTACCCCAATTTACGCTAACCGTATAACTTCCAGCACTATTAACCACCAATTGTTGTGCATTTGCACCAGAAATTGCTACCCCATTTTTTAACCAAGTATTTCCCGTTGTCGAATTAGAAGTTAGGGTAATTTGATTGCCAATACAAAAACTAGTTGCACCAGAAGCTGTAACCAAAGGCAATTTAAATGAAGTTGCGGTAGGCGCATTGGTTATTAAATAGTTATAGGTTGATGCATTTGTGCCATCCCAAGTATAAGGAACTAATAAATAGTTATAGGTTTGGGAATTTGGTAGAGTATTATCTGTATAGCTTGTAGCTGTTGCAACAACATTTGCACTTAAAATACTCGTATTGACACCTGCCGCGGGCGCCTGACCATTTACAGAAGAAAGACTAGGGACATTTGGTGCTACAGCATACAGCAAAACGTAACCTTTTACGGTTGCACCCGTACCTGGAAAAGTAGCTGCAGTCCAAGATAAATCTACTCTACTTGTAGAAGTATTGCTGCTTACCGCTGTAAAACCACTTGCCTGAGCATTAGCTGGGCTAGATAAAGTTCTGAAACTAATATTAGAACCATATTGCGTTCCAGAATTGTTAGTTGCATAAGCCCTAAGGTTATAAAGAGTTTGAGAGGTTAAACCAGTAATTACACTCGTAAAGCTAGAAGTTACCGTACCTGCATCAAGTTTATTGTCGGCGATGGTAGGATTTAAATTAGTGCTCCATACTACACCTTTACCACTTAAAACACCACCTCCATCATTTACAGTGGTGCCACCCGAAGTGGCCGATGTGCTGCTAATTGCAGTTACAGCAACAGTTTGTACAGATGGAGGGCCAGCAAAAGAAGTACCATCAAAAATTGGCAAACTAGTGGTATAGTAATTGTAAGTATCGGCGTTGGTGCCATTCCAAGTGAATGGAACAATTACAAAATTATAACGAGAAAATGCATTTAAACCAGTGGCTTGAAAAGTGGTAGCTGTTGCCGTTAAATTGGCATTTAAAATAGTAGTGTTGGTACCCGCAGTAGGTACAGCGCCATTCGTATTGCCTAAAGTTGGGGTATTTGGAAATAAAGCAGCTAAAACGACATAACCTTTTGTTGTAGCCCCTGTTGTTGGAAATGTAGCGCCTGTAAATGCTAAATTAATTTGCGATTGCGATATTGCCGTTGCCGAATTTGCACTTGTAGCAGCTGTAGCTGGTGCTGATAACGTACGGAAGCTACCTTCTGGTGAAAGAAACGTTTGTGTGCCAGTTTGAGCGTATCCTTTAAAAAAATAAGTAGTTTGTGGGGCTAAGCCGTTACGGTTATGCGTAAATGCACCCAAAGTAGTTGCCCCTTCGGCCAAAGTATTATCGGTTGCGGCCACACCCGTAGAAGTAGAATAAACCGTTCCACGTGCAGCAATGGTATTTGCATTGCTAGCCAAAGTTGCGCCTAGAGTAGCCGAATTATGAGTAATGCTACTTGCCGTTGGCAAGCTAATTACTGAGTTAGTAGAAGTAATTGCAATGTTATCTATAGTAAAAATACAGCTAGTGGCATTGCCATACCAAGTCGCCCAACGTATTTGAACATATTCTCTATTGTTACAGTCATCAGGCAAGGTAAAAGCTAATTGCGTTGTACCCAAAGCAGTTACAGTATTTAAAGAACCCGTAATGGTAGTCCAGGCACCCGTATTGCCCACACGATATTGAGCCACTACTGCACCACTTGCATCGCCCACTTTCTCTACTGCAACATCATAATTTAATTTGATGCCGGCCAAACCAACAGTGTTTATGGCTGTAACTAATTGAGGAGAATTGGTGGATTTTAGAAGAAAGCCCAAAGCATTATTAGCCAATAATGTAGTAGCGTCTGGTACGCCATAAGCGTAAATTAGGCCAGCTGGCGTTAATGTTGTTGCAAGAGCAGTCGTTCTAGAGGAAACGTTTCCTTTGATGTAAGGAACAGATGCTTCTGCTAGTGCTTGCGTAGTAAGGTTGGCTGATGTTTGCCAAACCGCTAAACCAGTTGGCAAGGCCGTAAATGCAGCTGTGCCGAAATCTTGCGTATAAGGTAAAGTTTGTGCTACAGGCTGTTCTGGAGCTGCATAAACAAGAAGGGCTGTAGATGTAGAACCTGTTCCATAAAGACCTCCAGGAGCTTGGGTAGCTGTAATAGTCGTGGTACCCGGGCCTACTAGTGTAACCGTTTTACCACTAATAGTGGCTACATTTACATCACTACTGGTATAAGAAAAAGTAGCTGATGGATTGGTACTATCTGATATTGGATCTGTTAAGGTAAATGGTGCATCGCCAACCACTTTTGGCGATGGGACTGTTAAAGCGCCTAAGGTTGGTTGCGCTGGAGTACTCGAAGGAGACGTGGTGCCCGAAACACTTAATGGGCCAACTGTAAATTGTGCACCACTAGAATTACTTGCGTTGTTTCTCCAAATTACAATGCGTATTTTTAAAGAACTACCGTTGCCAACATTTACCGAACTTGGCAAAGCAAATGTAAATGTATTGATATTTGCAGTACCCGAGCCATTAAAAGTTGAGCCTAAAGGGCCCTGATTTGCAGTTGCCCCAGTACCAGTGACTGTAGGGGTAAAGCCGGTAAAAGAAATACCACCATCAGTAGAATAACCCGCAGCTAGTGTTCTAAAAGTGGTTAGAGATGCTAGTGAAGCATTAGAAACTGTGAACGAAATTGTATTTACGGTCATTTGGTTACCCAATACTGGTTTTACCGTAAACTCGATGTAAGGAGTTATCGTGGTAGAAATTCCATTGAACAGGGGTAAACAAGATGCAGTTGCCACACCACCAATTAAACCGGTACCTGTATAACCACTTGCGCCAAAAGTAGTGGTTGACAAAAACAAACCCGTAGGAATCACTGCGTTAGCGGTAACATCGCCAGAGGTTGTAGCTGTCAAATTGGTACTTAATGGAAAATTTGCAGAAAAATTTGTTTGCGCAAAAGTTATGCGACAGCTTAAAGCCACCACAGAAAACACCAACAATGAAAACCAAAAGCTTGATCTAGCCTTTGATGGTTTCGATTTTGAGATGAAATGCTTAGCATCTTGAAGTATATATTTCTGCATTTGGATATATTTTAAAAGTGAATTTAAATACATGATGATTTTGGATTAAGGCGTTATCGTTACTGGAATATTAACTACTACTGTTTTAGTAGTTCCATAAACCGTACGGTTTGTAGCCACAAAGGTGGCCACATAACTGCCAGCTGCTGTATATTTATAGCTATATGCATCTATTTTATTATCTGCAAAGCCTTTGATATTGGTTCCTTTGTCTGGGGCAATAGCTGTACCATTTGCCAAGCTTGTTCTGTCTTTAAATTTATATTCTTTACCTGTTTCGCCAGAGAAAAAAGTAATAAAATCCGCATCCCCATCAAATAGGAATTTCACATCGCTATTTTTTTGCGCATAATAATGGCTATCCCAAAAAGGAATTTCAGATCCGGCGTCGAAAGCGGGTTGCACCACTTCATCTTTTTGGCAAGCGGCAAAAAGCACCGATACCATGATTAAGATTAAATATTTTGAGTATTTCATAATTTTTTATTTTCTACAATTACCATTCAGGATTTTGTGTCATACTTTTATTTAGCGAAAGCTCTAAAGTTGGAATAGGCAAAAGTCTATGTTTGTCTTGCGCATTGTCATATCCAACAGCACTATATTTTAAGCTAGTTGCGGCATTGGCCTTAATATCTGTACCAACGGCTTTTAAAACAGGCAGTAAAGTATTCCATCTAATTAAATCCATTTTCCTTAAACCTTCAAATGACAATTCACGAGCTCTTTCGCTCATGATTGCTTTTCTAAAATTATCTTTGGTATCTACCCTTACCTCCGCCAAAGGATTTGTAGCGTCAATAATTGGGTATGTAGTGGATGCAAGCGCTCTAGTTCTTACCTCATTAAAATACTGTAAAGCAAGAGTAGTAGGTCCGCTAAGTTCATTTTCGGCTTCAGCAAACATCAGTAAAACATCTGCGTAACGAAGCACAGGAAAATTAGTAGGCGACCAATCTGCACTTTTAGGGATTACAACCTCAAATTGTCTTCTCCACTTGCCCGAATCACGGTTGTAAAAATCTGTAGCGGGGTGGTTCACAGGAATCGAATTGGTATTGCTAGTATATTTAAATGGCGCAATGGTCCAATCTCTTCTTACATCGCTAACCGTAGTTGCTGTACCGTACATTTTAAACAAAGTACCTGTTGGTGCAATACTTGCATATCCGTATCCTGCAGTACCTAAACCGGCATCTGTACCCGTAAATCTGATACCTAACTGATTGGCATGACGACCTCCTTCTTTGGTAGTCCCTACGTTATTACCGAAAAATTCAATTTCCCAAATGCACTCTTTATTTGTTAGGTCGTACAAATCTGCAGATTGATTGATAAATATTTGCTTGTAATCTGGGTTTAACTTGTGCGTAGCTGATAAAATTACTTTTTCGGCCCAAGATTTGGCAAGGGCATATTTAGAGACATCATTTAAAGGATAGCCTGCCATTTTTAAACAAACACGGGCTAGAATGCCTTGAATTGCTGATTTAGAAACTGTTCCTGGGCTTGCAAAAACATTAACCATAGCTTCGGCAGCGGTCATATCCTCTAAAATTTTCGCATATACCGTAGCAGATGGAGTCCTTGCTCTATTGACATCAATTGCTGAACTAATTGGAGCTGTAATTAATGGAACGTCGCCCCATAAACTCACCAATAAAAAATAAGCATGCGCCCTTAAAAACAACGCCTGACCTTTTATATTATTTCTTTTGGCAGCATCCATTGTAGGCTTATCTACATTTGCCAAAAGTAAATTTGCCCTGTTAATTGCGTCGTAAAGTTGTTTCCAAGTAGCTCCTAACTGGGTTTCACTAGCATCGTGATTGTATTTGTGCACAAAAACGGTTGCATCGTCACGTTTACGGAAACTTTCATCAGTTCCACTAGTCAATTCGAGCGCCAAATTACGGGCGTAAGTTCCATCTTGAGCAAATGCATCGTAAACGCCTGCTAAAGCAGTATTTAAATCTTGCTCTGTACTGTAATAATTTACAGGAGAGATGAAATCTTGGGGAACCGTTTCTAAGAATTTTTTACATGAGGTAACCCCCATTAGCAATAAACCCAAAAATATATATTTTAATTTTTTCATAATTGATACCCTATAATTATAATGAGACATTTAAGCCAAAAGTGATGGTTTTGGCACGTGGATAAACTGAATAATCGAAGTTAGGTGTAAGCGCCGAACTGAAGGTTGAAACTTCAGGATCTAATCCTGAATACTTGGTCCAAGTATATAAGTTTTGAGCCGAGGCAAAAATTCTTAAGCTTTTTAACTTGATTTTATCTAAGTATTTACTTGGTAAGTTATAGCCAAATGAAACTGTTTTCAACCTTAAGAAAGAACCGTCCTCAATTACTCGACTTGAATAAGCTCTTGGTCCTTGGCCTCCAACTTTAAACATGGTATTATTTTGATTATCGAGTGTCCAAGCATTTTTTACAGTTGCAAATTGATTTTGAGTGGCCGTACCATTACCGCCTTCAAATTGCAAACGGTTGGCATTAAGTACCTCACCACCATAAGAAAACTGAAAGAATACGTTCAAATCAAATCCTTTGTACCTAAAGTTGTTAGAGAAACCACCAATAAAATCAGGGTTAGGATTTCCGATCACTGTAAGATCTTTACTGTCTACTACTCCATCGCCATTAATGTCCTCGTATTTAATCCAACCTGGTTTTACGCTTACATCATAAGTTGGCACACCACTTTTAAGTGCATAAACACCAGGGCTAGTTTCATTAAAGTCGCTCAACTGATAATTTCCATTCCAGATGTAACCATAAAACTGAGAGATTGGCTGGCCAACCTTGGCAATGTAAGCTGGTATGTCTCGCCATTTAGGATTACTTTGGTTGTCCCAGTTAACCAGGGTTAGTAGCGAACTTTGATTTTCTGTTAATCCTAATATTTCGTTTCTGTTGAATGAAATATTAAAATTAGAGCTCCAGTTGAAATTTTTAGCATTTACATTTACCGTATTTAAGGTAACTTCTAAACCTTGGTTTCTAACTTTACCAATATTTTTAAAAGCATTATTGTATCCCATGCTTGGAGGCAACGAAGCATTCAGCAATAAATCGCGAGTTATTTTGTTGTATACATCTATCTCAACAGAAATACGATTAGCAAATAAACCCAAATCTAAGCCAATATTGCTTTGTTCGGTTGTTTCCCATTTCAATAAATTATTACCTAAATCAGATGGCCATGCGCCATTGCTTAATGAATTATTGAAAGGATAATAAGGGGTAACGTTTGCACTGATAGCTTGAAGGCTTAATTTAGGTAAAGAGGCAAAATCTGAAACCCTATTGTTACCTGTAACACCAAAGCTTGTGCGTAATTTAGCTTCAGAGATGAATTTTAGATTTTTCATGAATTTCTCGTTGCCAATTTGCCACGCAAAAGACCCCGATGGGAAGTAACTCCATCTGTTGGTTGGCATAAATTTAGAGGAACCATCAGATCTTATAGAAGCGGTAAATAGATATTTTGATTTTAGGTTGTAATTTATACGCCCTAAAAACGAGGCTAATTTATTTTCTGAAAGTGCAGCAGTCATAAAAGAAGGAATTCCCTCATCTATACCGCTTAAGCCTAAGCTTTCGTTTGGAATAAAAGTAGCACTAATACCAGTTGCATTATATTTGGAAGCTTGAATAGTGAAGCCAGCAACCACATCAAGCTTATGATCTTTATTAAATCTTTTTGAGTAATTAAGCGTATTTTCATTCAGAAAACTATTGCGCTCAATGATATCAATAGCACCATTTACCCCATTAATTCTTCCCGAAACCGTGTTTGGGCTAGCCGAGCGTGTTTTGGAATTGTTAAAAGTTTCATTTCTGTTTGTTTGCTGAGTAAAACCTCCTGTAACCCTTAATTTAAAATTTTTCAAGAACTTATACTCTAGATAAGCATTAGAGGTTAAAACAGTGCTTTTGCGATTTCTAACTTGGTTTAAAGCTGATGTTACAGGATTAAACAATCCGTTTGCTGCGGTAGGGTCGAACAACTCATCAGTGTCTTCCTCTTCTAAGTCAGCCAAACTGCCTTGTGTAATAGGGCGATAACCCCACGCGCTGTTGAGCAAACTGGTACGGTTATCAGAACCATTTAATTCTGATGGAATTGTACCAAAACCTTTAAGCACACTATAATTGGTTGTAATTCCAACTTTTAAATTTTGATTTACATTTTGGTCAAGTGTTAATTTACCTTGTTTACGATCATAACCCGAGTTGATAATTACCCCATCTTGACTCAGTGTTGAACCAGAAATTGAATATTTAGTGTCGGCAGTACCCCCACTGATAGAAAGAGAGTGAGTGGCCATTGGGCTAATTCTAAAAATTTTGTCTTGCCAATCGATACCTTTAACATCTTTATAAAAATCTAAGGTACGGTCGCTAGCCCATCCATTTTGTGGAGTAGCTGGACCTATATAAAGGCTAGATGCTGCCGTACCATTTCTGGCAATTTGGTAATTGATGTAGTCATAAGCACCCAAAACTTCCATACGCTGCAATATTTCTTGAGTACCGTATGATCCTTTATAAGTGATTGCCGTTTTACCTTCTTTACCTCTTTTTGTGGTAATTAAAATCACACCGTTTGCACCTCTTGCTCCGTAAATTGCGGTTGCAGAAGCATCTTTAAGTACTTCTATTGATTCGATGTCGTTAGGGTCTAAACTATTGTTTTCAGGATTTTCAATCGGAAAACCATCAATTACATACAATGGCGAATTGTCTTGGGTGACCGAGTTATTTCCTCTGATTACAATATTGATAGCTGAACCGGGTTGGCCATCTGATGAAGTTACGTTTACACCAGCTACACGCCCAGCCAATGCTTCTTCGAAGGAGCGAACAGGTGCTTTTTGTAAATCGTTCATTTTAACAGAAGCAACTGATCCTGTTAAATCCTTTCGTGCTACTTCGCCGTATCCAACAATGACCACCTCATTAAGGTTTTTAGAGTCATCGGCCAATACAACTGATAACATAGTTTTTTTGCCTACGGTTACTTCTTGAGACAAATAACCAATGTAACTAAATACCAGTACCGATTTTTCGCCAGGCACCTCAATTTGATATTTACCATTGCCATCGGTGACTACCACTTTTTTAGTGTCTTTTAACCTAATGCTTACACCAGGTAAAACTTGTCCGGTTTGGTCTTTAACAATTCCGCTTATTTTACTATTTGTTTGTGCATAAAGCGAATTAACAACTCCAATTAGCAACACAACAAATAAGCTCAGAAGCCATTTTTTGTAAATTTGTTTCATATTTTATGATTACTCGGTTAATTTAAAGATGAAAATAAAAAGACTTGAAATATAAGTTTACACGACAGTCTATTTTTAAATACCATAGCTTGAAGTACTCAAAAACCCATTTTTTGAAATAAGCTAATTTCATTGAGGAAAGTCTGTAGTTTGGTTTATATTTTAGTTGGCTGAAAGTAGGTATTGTTAATTGGAAGTTCAAAATATCCAAACAATAGTTAACGATTTGTGTCGAAAAAATTACGAAAACGTTTTCTATAGGATTATGGATTACAAAAGCCATATTTAGTCCAATAAATCACCTCATTTATAGGCAAATAGACACAAGAATATGCTCAGATTAAACCTTTTATTTGGAGGAAATATTTTACGTCTAAAACTATCATTAACCAAAAAAATTACCCCCTATTTCAAATAAGTATCTAGTTCTTTTTTTATGATTTTAGTCCAAATGGCATATCCATCTGCGTTTAAATGAATTTGATCTTCCACAAATAAATTTTTTATAGGCTTGCCGTCTTTATCAAGATAAGCATAATCGGTAGTTATAAAATGAAAATTAGCAGAGCGTTCGCACATTTTTTTAACCAAGCTATTGGCTTCCTGTACTTGAGGCCAAGCCTTGATACGGGCATTAGTTGGACTGATAGCTATCCAAAACACGGGAGTTTGTGGATACTTATCACGAATTTTTTTCTTTATAAATTGTGCCATCTTCAAAATATCTTGGGGTTTGGCATCTTTGTCCTTCCCTGTTAAGTTGTTGGTGCCGCTAAAAATTACAATTGCTCTAAATTGATGAGGGCTCAAAATTCTATCTAAATAAAACCCTAAATCTTCGATTTTAGAACCCCCAAAACCGCGAGAGATTACCGGGTAGGGCTTCATGTCTTCGGCAATGGTTGTCCATTTTCTGATGCTCGAGCTTCCTGTAAAAAGAATAGCGTCTTTGGCATAAGTTTGTTCTTTATCAAGCTTTTCGAAAGCGGCAATTTCAGCTGCCCATTTAGGGGTACTGGTACTGTTTCTATATTTATAAAGTGGCGAACAACCCGTGCTTAACAACACAAATACAGCCAACATACAGCCTAAAGATTTACGATTTAACATGGCAATTTTTTAAATAAAAATATGAATAATATAATACAATAAAGAAGGGCACAATAAACAACCCAATCCGGTATAAAAAGTAGCAGTTAAAGCGCCATAAGGCACTAATTTTTCATCTACGGCAGCCAAACCAGCGGCCACACCACTCGTAGTGCCAATTATACCACCATAAACCATAGCTGTTGTAGGATTATTTAACCCTATTTTCTTGGCGATTAATGGTGTGCAAATAGTGACCAATATCGATTTAATCACACCAATGGCAATGCTAATGGCAATGACATCGGTACTTGCGCCTAAAGCCGAACCCGTAATTGGGCCCACAATAAAAGTACAAGCGCCAGCACCAATAGTCGCAAAGCTTTTGGCATCGGTGTAACCCATAAAGTATGCAATTGTTCCGCCTACAAAAAAAGAAAGAATGACGCCAAAAAATAACGAAAATATACCTGCAACACCAGCTCTTTTTATTTCTGTAAAACTCGCACCCATGGCTGTAGCCACAATAGAAAAGTCTCTTAACATGCTACCGCCCAGCAAAGCCATCCCTGTAAACATAGGCAGGTCGGCTATTCCTTTTTTATCACCAAAATAAGCCAATACTAAGCCTATAAAAATGGCAATGGCAGATCCAGGAATTTTGTTATTGGTTAACTTTTTAGCTATCCAAAAAGACACATATACAATTATTCCTACAAAAAGGAAAGCAAAAACAAGATCGTTTTTACTTATTATTTTTTCTATTACATCCATTTTAACTTAGTTTAAAGATATAAATCATCTTTGTCCTCCTGTTTAGGCTTGGCCATTTTTGCAATAATTGGTACAAATGCAAAACTAATTGCGGTACCTAAAACCCCAACGGCAACTGCTACCCATCCGCCGCTTAGCGCAGCTTTTACATTCTGCGTTGCCGACATGGCAATAACTACCGGAATATACATGGCATTCCAAAACAGAATTCCTTTTTCGGGTTCTGCACCTAAAAGACCTCTTTTTTTCATCCAACTGCCTAAAAGGATCAGCATAATCATGGCAAAACCAACGCCGCCAACATTACCGCTTACCCCTACTAATTTACCTAATTGCTCGCCAATTAGCTGTCCAACTAAATAACATCCAGCCAAAATGGCTACACCATATATTTTCATTCTATTTAATTAAAATAAACTTTTAAGTTCTTTCTTGGTTACTTTGCCCATGGCGTTTCTTGGTAAATCTTTTAAAACCACATATTTTTTTGGCGTTTTATAAGATGCCATCAATGCCCTTAACCAAGTATTTACCTCAGCAGTATCAATTGCAGCATCTGCTTCTAAAGCTGCCACTACAAGTTCGCCCCACTCTTCGTCGTCTATTGCCAACACAGCACAATCAGTTATCAATGGATGCGTTCTTAATACTTCTTCTATTTCTAAGGCCGAAATTTTATAGCCCCCAGATTTGATGATGTCTGTAGAATTTCGACCTAAAATTTTATAATACCCATCATTTAAAACGGCTATATCTCCTGTTTTAAACCAGCCATCACTGGTAAAAGATTTTGCTGTTTCTTCGGGCCTTTGCCAATAGGCTAAAAACACATTTTTACCTTTAATCTGTATTTCGCCAGGTTCTCCTACAACTTCAGTATCATCTTCTGCAGCCAGGCGAACATTTACGCCAGGCAAAGCTAAGCCCACATGCCCAGGCATACGTAAACCATGGTAAGGATTACTGATGGCCATCCCTATCTCTGTCATCCCGTAGCGCTCTAACAAGATATGTCCAGAAATTTCTTTCCACCTGTCCATTACCGTTACGGGCAAAGCAGCCGAGCCAGAAATCATGAGTCTGAAATGGGTGTAACTTTCTTTTAATTGCAGTTGTGCAGCATCAGTAAGTGTATCCCAATGGGCAATAAGTTTATAATAAATGGTAGGCACGGCCATAAATACATTTACCTGCTTTCTATTAAAGATATCAAACACCCCCTGTGCCGAAAATTTATTTAAAAACTCGCAGGTAGCTCCCGATGCCATGGCACAGCAAACCACATTTATAATTCCATGTACATGATGTAATGGCAGTAAACAAAGGGTATGATCGTTGCTTGTCCACTCCCATGCTTTAATCAATGTACTTACTTGGGCATCCAATCCTTCAAAAGTAGTAACCACACCTTTAGGCAAATTGGTGGTTCCACTCGTGTATAAAATCATTGCATTTCTAGAAGTATTTAATTGGGGAAGTGCTACCTGACTACCCTTTTTTAGGTCTTGAGGCAGGTATAGCATAATATTTTTTTCTGCTGCTAAAATACTTAACATCTCGTGATAGCCTTGGTCGGCAACAATAATACTGGCTTGTGTATCCTCAATTACATATTGTAAGGCATTTAAAGGATGAGTAATGCAAAGCGGTACGGCAACCCCCCCAGCTCTCCAAATGCCCCATTGCACAGCCACATAATCAAAACCTGGATTAACCATAAAGGCTACCCTTTGTGCTGCTAAATCGGCTGCACCGTTTAAGAGTGAAGCTGCGATACCCACCGAAGTTTCGTGCAGTTGTGCATACGTATAAGTGTTATTTTCTGTAATGATGGCTATTTTGGAGCCATATTCTAAAGCTTTATCGAAGTAATTTAACATTAAAATAAAATGAAGAACATTATTTAGTTAGACCGCTAAAATCTAGCTTTTAAAGAGTAAAAACTAATATAATTTACGAAAACGATTGCGGTTTAGGTAAGGCCTATTTTTTTTACTAAAGATAATACAAAATACTATATCTTTGATTGAGAATAAAGTATGAAACCAGCCAATCTTAAAACGCTCGCATTAGAGTTAAACCTCTCTATTTCAACTGTTTCAAAAGCTTTAAGAGACAGCTATGAAATTAGCCAAGAGACCAAAAAAAAGGTAACAGATTTAGCCAAAGAACTAAATTATCAGCCTAATCCGTTTGCTAGTGGCTTACGAAAAAAGAGCAGCAAAACCATTGCAGTAATCATTCCAGAGATAGCTAACAATTTCTTTACATTGGCCATGGATGGCATACAGGTCATTGCTCAAGAGATGGGTTATCACGTGTTAACTTACCTCACCCAGGAAACCTTATCTAACGAAATTGCGAGTATCAATCACCTTCGTAGCGGAAGAGTAGACGGCGTATTGATGTCTATTTGTAGCGAAACAAGTAACAATTCGCATTTAGAGATGCTCAATGACATAGGCATACCAGTTGTGTTTTTTGATCGGGTTTGCGAAAATTTACCTTTTCCTAAGGTAACTACCGATGATTACGAAAGTGCTTTTAAGGCCACGCAACATTTGATTGATGCCAATTGCAAAAGAATTGCCTTTTTTGGCGGCTCAAGGCATCTCTCTATCATGAACAAAAGGCGCAATGGCTACTTAAATGCCCTAGAAAAAAACAACATCGAGGCCGACCCAAACTTAATGCTAGATTTTAATGATAACAATGAGGAAAATTTGCAAATCATTGGCAGCTTGTTGAGCGGAAAAAATCCGCCAGATGGCATTTTTAGTGCGATAGAAAAACTTGCTATTAACACCTATGAAATTTGTTATCAACTCGATATAAATATCCCAAACGAGGTTAAAATTATTAGTTTCTCTAACTTAAGAACCGCCTCGTTTTTAGGTCCGCCACTAACTACCATTACCCAACCCGCTTTTGAAATTGGACACGAAGCTGCAGCCATTTTATTTAGGCTAATTGAGAAGAAACAGATGAATGACATTCCAGATAAAGTGGTGCTTAAAAGCACACTTATTGCCAGAAAAAGCACACTATAGTTGCAACCATTTATGGCTATAACCAAAAAAGGAGAACAAATGTTCTCCTTTTTTGCACTTATTTTATAATGTTTGTTATTGTACGCCTTCGCCTTTAAAGGTAACCGCTTTGGTTAGGCCTTCGTTAAAAAACAAAGTTACGTTTTTAGAAAAAGGACCCATGGTACTGCCGTTAAAACCTAAGGTTACATTTTCTGATTTTCCTGGAGCAATTTTAGCACCTTTGGTATATTTTGGTGTGGTACAACCACAGCTTACCTGCACATTGTCTAAAGTAACGGTATCTTTGCTAATGTTGGCAATACTTACATTAAACTCTTTAGGTTTACCAAAGGCAATTTTACCCATGTCGTAATTATCGTTGGTAAATTTTAATACTTTAGTAATGTCTTTTGGCGCCACTTGTGCTTTAATTTGAGTAGCTGCAACAACTAATACAAATAAAATAATAAATTTTTTCATGCTGTTAATGATCAATAGTTTTTGATTTTAAAAGACAAAAATAAGCAAATTGTTTGAAATGAGGAATTTGGGGTTTGATATGCTTTACAAGGACTTTTTCAAAAGGCTAAGTTTGCATTTATTTTAGGCTGAAGTAGTCGATGAAAAGCGACCACTTCAGCCAGTAAAGGCTTTTCTATTTTTTATTAAACACGAGCTCTATCTTTGATTCTTTATACCTCTCAAAAGCATTGGCTTTTATGTCTTCAACTGTTTCGTAAATACGAGGCATTTTATTTCGAAAGCCTAATTTATTCATGACAGCATCTTCTTCTTTAGTTATTGTTGCATAAATTAATAAACTATCTAAAATTTCTTTAACCTTTTTTAGACTCAGTTCATCAGTTGGAATATTAGACAGGAATGATACAATAATATTTAACGGTATTACGTGCTCTTTGACAACCAATGATTTGTTTTTTTTGTCTAGAGCATTTGCTTTAACAGAGGTATATCCCATCCAAAAAAGTTTACCCCAATTAGCCCTGCCGCCTTTTGTAATTAAGTTGTGCTCATAGCAATAATATTGATCAATAAAATGCCTCATGTGTTGAGTTCTTTTATTTTTTAATTCTAATAAAATATGCTCGAGTTCAATAGTTTTATAATCCATGATTAATTTTTAATTTGATTGTGTCACTATTTTAAAAATTTAACAAGTGATTTAGGATCTACTAAAATCTTGTATCTGTTCTAAAATTTATCCCTAAATCTTCATCTAACCTTCGTACACTGCAACTTTAAAATAATTTAAGCAAAACTGCCAATAAAATTTTGGCTTAACCTTATATAATCATAACCCATGGTTCGATCACCATCTAAAAAATGACGCGATTCAATTTCACACTCACCTTCGTAATCGTCTAATGAAAAACCAAACACATCAAGCATATCAATAACTAAATCACAGATCCAACATTCATCATCCTCACTAAAAGTATATTTATCCATATCACAAGAAACGATTAATTCTGCAAGTTCATCTTCATCTGTATCCGCTATAATCGTGATTAGAGTAAACATCATCCTCGAAATAAAGATAGATTTGAAGTTATCTTCTGTAGATTCTTCACAAACTAAAGCAACAGGATTTTTACCAGAACCCACCATATCGTCCCATTGGAAGGTATTTTCTTTAATTATATCCTCGTTAAAGTCAAGCCAGTGGTCAAATTTTTGCGCTACAAAAGTAAATATATAAGCATACCCACCCAACAATAATGGCTCTTCAGCTACATAAACCATTATTTCTTCATAAACATCATCAATTGCTTGGGCTTCGGCAGGAATTTCTGAGTTATACATTTTCAGTAATTCTTCTGCAGGTTTTATAAATTCCGATAAATAATCAATGTTTAAATTTTTGTTTTTAAATAAATCTATAAATGCTGTAGCTATCTTATTGTCTTTATATGAAATGCCACCTTCTTGAGTTTGATTAACTTTATTTACAACATAGCCTAAAGCATTCGCCCTATTAATCAATCCCGGAATATTATCAATACCCCATTGATTAGTAACCACAATTTCAGTTCCATCTACTAAAGAAATAGGCTTATCCATGTAGTATCTTTTCGCATCTTTAACGTCTACTTTTTTTCTAAAAACACCATGAATACCACCTTGGCATTCGTCGGGAAAAGCAGCATTTAAAACAGCAAAGTCCACTTGATTTTTGCTTACATAATCTTCAATTATAGCCAATGCTAGTTTTGATTTTCCTAAATTTTCTACTACGCCTTCAATAGCGTATTTTGAATAGTCTTTTGCCATTTTTTTTAGATTTTTTTGTTAATTGCTTTGCTTATAACAATATTTTAATTAATAATTCTCGGTCTATAGCACATCTTAAATCTGAGTTAAAATCTTGTGCAAAACCTTCTGCTTCATCTTCATCTACACCTAGTAACTCTGCTACTTGATAATTTTGGATATCATTTTCGTAAAGAGCACTAAGACTAACATCATTTATTTCAGTTATTCTTATTAATGGTTCTAAATTGAACCAATCAAAATCATTTTCTAAGAGTTCATCCAAGCCTGATTGGTTATGTGCTTCTATTAGTATTTCCTCCGTATGATTTGAAGTAATTTCACTAACAAGCGCATAAAGTGTATCATATTCACACTTTGAATTAAAATCTTCCACCAATTTACTATTCACATTTAAGGCTAAATTCACATAGGCATAGTTTGTATCATACTCTTCAGTAGAAACTATTTCAACAGCAAGATTTATTTCAATTTTGCCAGCTAATGTATCCTCAGAAGTTGATAAGGATGAGGTAACATTTACTGATTTCACTGCATAGCCTAAAGCATTTGCTCTATCAATCAATCCCGGAATATTATCAATACCCCATTGATTAGTAACCACAATTTCAGTACCATCTACTAAAGAAATGGGCTTATCCATGTAATACCTTTTGGGATCTTTAACCTCTTCTTTTTTTCTAAACACACCATGAATACCACCTTGACACTCATCAGGAAAAGCGGCATTTAACACAGCAAAATCCACCTTATTTTTGCTTACATAATCTTCAATTATAGCTAAGGCTAATTTTGATTTTCCTAAATTGTCTGCTACGCCATCAATAGCGTATTTTGTATAGTCTTTTGCCATTTTATTGATTGATTTTTAAGCTAGATTGAATATTGATTGTGATTTTTTGAAAAGCTTTTTTTAAATTTCATCCCAATCAAAATCATTCAAGTTTAAACTGAATGCAATTTTTTTATTCAACAATTCTTCGAACGCTTTTTGAACATTAGGTCTTTCAGGTTTGTTAACCCCATTTTGTTTTACAATTACATTCATGTGGGGTTCTATATATTGATTTGAACCAACTGAAATTTTTTTCTTACTAAATACTTTAAATGTTTTTGACATAGTGTTTTTTATATTTTTGAAATTAATTTAACTGTTAACTAAGATATCTCTTATTTTTTTTGCGTCTGCAACAGTAAAGTTTTTAGCTACAATTTCACTTAAACCATTGCTAGTGATGATTATATCTGCACCCCAAATTTTGTTTTGAACCTCTACAGATGAAATTTTATCGCGAGTGATACTTATCGAATCAAATCCTATCAAATACTTGTTTCTCTTTTTCCAAGTAATTGATGAATCTGAAATTATTATTTTTTCGGGTGTAA
>CANHHZ010000018.1 GCA_947460275.1 Sphingobacteriaceae bacterium
CAACCTAAAAACAAGGAGAAACGCTATAGATTAAAAAGCTACTTATTTATTTACTGAATAAAAAAAATAGACTTTGTAATTAGTATACGCACTCCTATGGAATTAAAACAGCACAGCGACCAGGATTTAGTGAAATTTTATCTAAACGGAGAAGAATCTGTATTAGAAGAACTACTACGCAGGCACAAATCAAAAATTTATACCTCCATCTATTTAATGGTAAAGGACCAATATTTGGCAGAAGATATTTTTCAAGAAACCTTTATCAAAGTAATTAACACCTTGCGCAGTGGCCGATACAACGAAGAAGGCAAATTTTTACCTTGGGTTATACGTATTGGACACAACTTGGTCATTGATTATTTTAGAAAAGAAAAACGTGCGCCCATCATTACCAGCGCCGATGGGACCGATATTTTAAATCTTTTACAGATTTACGAAGAAAGTACCGAAGACCGCTTGCTGCGTGAACAAACCCACATAGACTTAAGGGCGATGATACAGCGCTTACCCGACGAGCAAAAAGAAGTACTCATTATGCGCCATTATGCCGATTTGAGTTTTAAAGAAATTGCCGACTTGACCGAAGTGAGCATAAATACGGCATTAGGCCGAATGCGCTATGCCCTAAGCAACTTGCGCAAAATGATGGAGGTAAAAGAAGTAAGTTCTAAGTAAATTAGAAGCAAACGCAAATGTTTTAGAAAAATTAAATAAATTAGGTGCTAGTAAAATAAATGTAAACTACTTGCGTTTAATTAATTGAACTTAAAAAACATTAAATTGCGTATGACAAAAACCTCTACTACACAAAATTCTGAAAGTTTAGCTTGCGAAACAATTAAATCAAAAGACTCGCCCGAAAACAGGCAAGACGAATTGTTTTACCATAACCTTAAGCCACAGTTAGACAAGCTGATCAAAAATCCTACCGATGAAACCGTCGAAAAGATTTTAGCTTACGCCAAAAAGAAGTAAAACAAAAAAAATCCCGTTAAGTATTTAGCGGGATCTTTTTTTTGTTTATTACGTATGCCGCCCTTTTCTCGACATACCTTTCTTAAAACTTGCTACTCAAATCATGATCCTTATATTTGCACATGCTAAAAAAAGAACGGTATCACCATGTTGTAAATTACTTTGCAGCCAAACAGCCAAACGCCGAAACGGAATTGCATTACAATAACCCTTACCAATTGTTGGTGGCCGTAATTTTATCTGCCCAATGTACCGATAAACGCATCAATCAAGTTACACCAGCCCTTTTTGCTCGCTTTCCAAATGCGCAGGCACTAGCAGAAGTTAGCGCTGATATTGTTTTTGATTACATCCGCAGCGTAAGTTATCCAAACAATAAGGCTAAACATTTGGTAGGCATGGCCAATATGTTGGTCAACGAATTTAAAAACGTGGTACCGGCCGACGTAAATGAATTGCAAAAAATGCCAGGTGTAGGTCGTAAAACTGCAAATGTAATTGCTTCTGTAGTTTACCATGCTCCAACTATGGCAGTGGATACGCATGTGTTTAGGGTAGCCCGAAGATTAGGCTTAACCATTGGAAAAACTCCTTTAGCTGTAGAAAAAGATTTAATTAAAAATTTACCTCAACACACCATAGCCACTGCTCATCATTGGCTAATTTTGCATGGGCGCTATGTATGTGTAGCACGTAGCCCAAAATGCGACATTTGCGAGCTGAGTACTGTTTGTAAATATTATGAAAAAAAAATAAAATAGAACATCAATAAAATAAATATAAAAAAAATACTAAGAAATTTGTTTTTATAAAATATTAATTCCTACTTTTGCTAAAGTTATTAGTATTTTATTTATTCAAGCCGTTACTTTATATTTACATCATTAGATTTACAACCATGAACCCAAACACAGAAAAATTAAAAGCCCTCCAATTAACCCTAGATAAGTTAGAAAAATCTTACGGAAAAGGCTCAGTAATGAAACTTGGCGATCAAGCTGTTGAAGCCATAGAATCAATCTCTACTGGTTCTATCAGTTTAGATATTGCTTTAGGCATAGGCGGCGTACCTAAAGGACGTGTAATCGAAATTTATGGACCAGAATCATCTGGTAAAACTACTTTGGCAACACATATTATTGCAGAAGCGCAAAAAAAGGGGGGCATTGCCGCTTTTATTGATGCCGAGCATGCTTTTGATAAATTTTACGCCAAAAAATTAGGTGTTGATGTAGATAACCTTTTAATTTCTCAACCAGATAATGGAGAGCAAGCCCTGGAAATAGCCGACAACCTTATTCGTTCTGGCGCCATAGACGTAATTGTAATTGACTCTGTTGCTGCTTTGGTACCAAAAGCAGAAATTGAAGGAGAAATGGGTGATAGTAGAATGGGCTTGCAAGCTCGTTTAATGAGCCAGGCGCTACGTAAGTTAACGGGTACAATTTCTAAAACAGGATGCTGCTGTATTTTCATCAACCAATTGCGTGAAAAAATTGGCGTAATGTTTGGAAACCCAGAAACCACTACAGGCGGTAATGCCTTAAAATTTTATGCTTCTGTGCGTTTGGATATCCGCAGAACTTCACAAATTAAAGATGCTGATGAAGTTTCTGGTAACCGCATAAAAGTGAAAATTGTAAAAAATAAAGTTGCACCTCCATTCCGTATTGCCGAATTCGACATTATGTTTGGCGAAGGAATTTCAAAAACTGGAGAAATAATCGACCTAGGTGTTGATTTTAACATCATCAAAAAAGCAGGCTCATGGTTCTCTTACGGAGATACAAAATTAGGCCAAGGAAGAGATGCGGTTAAACAATTGTTGTTAGACAACCCCGAGTTATCTGATGAAATAGAAGCTAAAATTAGAGCAGAAGTAACAGGTGATAAATTAGAAGAAAAAGAAGACTAAAATTCCGTTTTTAAACAAAAAAACCGCTTTTGAAAAAGCGGTTTTTTTGTTTATTTAAAATTCGAAGACTTGGGGATATTAGGATCTCTGGCCTCTTTCATGAAGTTTTCATCTAATTTGATAACCGTGTACACAGCAACAATAGCCCCAAAAATTAAAAACAGCAACCCTAAATAATTGCGTTTTTTATCTTGCTTGATTATCCAAACAATAAAAACGATCAAGGGAATTAACAATAATCCAAAAAAGATTAAACTGGGCATTTCCATATTATTATTTTTTTTTTAAAAGTTCATTGTTGCTAGCGGCGAAACATCTTGTCCTATAAAATCGCCAGCTAAATATTTATAATGTCCTGCAATGGCAATCATCCCAGCATTATCTGTACAATACTGAAAAGCAGGAATATAAACATTCCAACCTAATTCTTGTTCAAGCTGCATTAGTGCAGTACGCAATCCCGAGTTTGCCGAAACACCACCGGCAATGGCAATATCTGTAATCTGATACTGTTTAGCTGCTTTTTTTAATTTATTTAACAAAATATTAACGATACTATATTGCACAGAAGCGCAGATATCGTTCAAATTCTCTGCAATAAAATTAGCGTTTTCTTTTTGTTTATCGCGGATAAAATATAAAATCGATGTTTTAAAGCCACTAAAACTGTAATTTAATTCTTTTATTTGCGGTACAGGAAATTTAAAAGCCATTGGATTGCCCAATTGTGCATATTTATCTATCAAAGGCCCACCTGGATAAGGCAGATTTAAAATTTTAGCCGTTTTGTCAAAAGCCTCACCTGCCGCATCATCCAAAGTTTCTCCAATAATTTCCATATCAAAAAAGTTTTTCACCAAAACAATTTGAGTGTGCCCGCCAGAAACTGTTAAACATAAAAATGGAAAATTAGGTTTAGGATCGTCAATGAAATGAGCCAAAATGTGAGCCTGCATGTGATTAACCGCAATTAATGGCAAATTTAATGCCAAAGCAAACGATTTAGCAAAAGAAACCCCAACTAATAAAGCGCCCAACAATCCAGGACCACGTGTAAAAGCGACTGCATTTAATTCATTTTTGTTAACTTTAGCGATTGTTAGCGCTTGTTGTACTGCAGGTACAATATTTTGCTGATGAACCCTTGATGCTAATTCTGGAATTACACCTCCATAATTTTCATGAATTGTTTGGTTTGCAATAACATTGGCAGTAATTTTGCCGTTGTTACAAATAGCAACAGATGTTTCATCACAAGAAGACTCGATAGCAAGTATTACAGACACGATTTATTTTATTTAAGCTACAAAACTATCAAAAAACTATTAAAAATACTGCTTTGGGTTGTTGCCTCTATAATTTTATTATTGGCAGGGCTGCTTTTTGCCTTACAATTTAAATCAGTACAAACTTATACTGCAAAAAAAGTAGCTTCATATCTATCCAAAGAACTCAAAACCACTATTTCTATTGGAGGCTTATACATCAAGCCCTTTAAATCTTTAGTTTTAGAAAAACTTGTTGTACTTGATTTGGACAAAGATACCTTAGCAAACTTCCCTGTGTTTAGCGTCGATATAAATAAACTATCATTTGAAGAAAGAATATTAAGCACAAAAAGCTTAAAAATTGAAGATGGTAGGTTTTACTTAAAGGACAATAAAGATGGCTCCTCAAATTTAGATTTTATCATCAATTATTTTGATAGTCCGACACCCCAAACAAAGATCAAAAAAAAGAAATTTGAATTTATATTTGATAAAATCACTTTTGAAAATTTTAGCTTTAAATATAAAAACCTAAAAATAGACACCCTAGTAAAAGGTGTAAATTTTGAAGATATTGACGTTAAACAGCTCAATGGCGATTTTGAAAATTTAAATACCAAAGACCATCTTTTACAAGCCCAAATTAACAACCTGACTTTAAAAGAAAAAAGTGGTTTTTATCTCAAAAATTTAACCGCACTGGCAAGTATTGATAGCAATGCCATAGAACTCAAAAATCTTTTGCTCCTCACCGGAAAAACACGACTTACTGATTATTATCAAATGAAATTTAAGCGTTTCCGAGATTTTAACAGCTACGTGAAAAAAGTAAAAATGAATGCTCGTTTTAAAAATAGTTACATCTCATCCAGCGATGTAGCCTATTTTGCGCCCGAATTAGACACTATAAAATTAGATATCAGTATAGACGGCCAAATTTCGGGATATGTAAACGATCTAAAGGCCAAAAATTTGACTATAAAAGCAGGAAAAGCCACTTATCTAAAAGGCAATTTTACGCTAAAAGGACTGCCCTATTGGGACGAAACCTTTATGAACTTAAATTTTGAAATGGCCGGCACCAACAAAAAAGATTTAGATCAACTATTAAGAGGATTAACCAACAACAAGATAAAGGCAGTTGATAGTGTGATCAGTAAATTTGGTAACATCAATTTTAATGGTTCGTTTACAGGGTTTCAAAATGATTTTATTGCCTTTGGCGAATTTAAAACTCAACTTGGGCGTTTTAAATCGGATATAAACTTGAAAATGAATGCTAAAGGAGTGCCCACTTATGTTGGCAATGTTAAAACATTTGATTTTAACTTAGGCGAACTCGTTAACGAAAAAACCTTGGGAAAAATAAGTTCTGCTTTATACATAAAAGGAAAAGGAACGCAGCTAAAAGATTTGAAAGAAGAATTAAATGGGCAAGTTGCTTACCTTGACTTTAACGGATATCGCTATCAAAATATTAAAATTGACGGAACATTTGAAAAAAAGTTTTTTGATGGAAAATTAAACATCAATGATAAAAACATACAACTAAATTTTGACGGAAATGTAAACCTCAATCCTCAACTTCCAGTATTTAATTTCAATGCAACAATTAAAAATGCGAAGCTAAAACCCTTAAAACTTTACAAAGATTCCTTAGAAATAGACGCTACACTAAGCAGTAATTTTACAGGAAACAGCTTAAACAACATTGAAGGAAATTTGTTGGTTGAACAAATAAAACTTTCAAATTCAAAGAAAAACTACCACATCAAATCGCTGCAATTAAATGCCAATAATTTGGGTGTAAACAGGAGTTTGACTATTAAATCTGATGTTTTAGACGCAAGTATAAAAGGACAATACGATTTAAACAGCATTGTTTCTTATTACAAAGCAATCGCAAAAACTTATCTGCCATCACTAAGTACAGCTATTATCAAATATAAACCTCAAATTTTCGACTTTAATTTAAAGATTAAAAATTTCGAGCCTATTGCAGCACTGTTTATCCCAGGTTTGAAAATAGATAACCAAGCAATACTTGTAGGCTCTTTTGACTCTAGAAACCAGAAAGCAATACTAAATGGAAGCGTAAACAAGCTTTCTTACCAAGGCATTATTGTAAATAACATTATTATCGACGAAAATACAACTGCAAAACAATTAACGGCAATTGTTACTGCAGATAGAATAGATTTAAACGATAGTTTATATATCAAAAACGTAAATATTTCCAATCTAATTCGAAACGATAGCTTGACACTAAACATCAAATTATCAAATGCCGACGATGTTAACCAATTAGATTTAAACGGCTTAGTTGAGTTTGCAGTGGCTGAAACAGCAAAAATTAGCATTTTGCCCTCAAGTTTAAAAATTAACGATGAGAATTGGGAGATCCAAGAAAAAGCAAGTATTAGCTTAAATAACGGTAAAACGTCCATTGGTAATTTCTCGCTAAGCAATAAAAAACAGGTCATAAAAGTTGACGGGTTAATTTCTGAAAATCCAAATGACCTACTTAACATAGGCTTTGAAAACTTTAGTTTAACTACTTTAAATCCATTAGTAAAAGCGATGGGTTTAAAATTAGACGGAAAGGTGAATGGAAAAACAAAAATATTCAGTGTTTTAAAAGCACCAAAAATAGCTGACAGCTTAAACATTGAAAAGTTAAGCTTAAATGGAATAATCATTGGCGATTTGACCGACACCTCTTCTTACAACAACGAAAAAAAGACAGCAACTCTTTACACCCAAATTATAAGCGAGGGAAAAGAAACGCTTAAAGCAACTGGAACCCTAGATTTTACCACTGAAAACATTGATGCTATTGTTAAATTAGACGAAAGTAAACTGGCCATTTTAACACCGTTTTTACAAAAATTAGTCTCTAATTTAAAAGGTAATTTTTCGGCAAATTTAACCGCCCAAGGCACTTTTGAAAGACCTCAATTTACAGGTGACATTTCTTTCGACAATGCAGAACTTACGGTAAATTATTTAAAAACTACTTATGTGTTAAACGACAAAGTACAAGTGAAAAACACCGTTATAGCACTTGAAAACCTAACATTAAAAGACTTAGAAGGTAATCAAGCTATAGCAAATGGTACTGTAGATTTAAACAACATTGATAATCCGGACATACAAGTAGGCTTGGTGGCTAAAAATTTTATGGCTTTAAATACCACAGCTAAAGATAACCCACTTTATTTTGGAAAGGCATACGCCACGGGCGATTTTTCTTTTAAAGGGCCAACTGATAATATGAACATCGATATCGATGCAAGAGCCGAAAAAGGAACAATATTTAACCTACCTTTAAATAGTTCTGAAACTATATCAGATAAGGATTTTATCACTTTTATAAGTAAAGACACCACAAAAACCATTAAAAGAACGAACAATTTTAATGGTTTGACGATGAATTTAAAACTACGCGTAGACCCCAATAGCTTAACCAACATTTATACGGTTTTGGGCAAATTAAGTGGTAAAGGAAATGCGGAGCTAGAACTGAACATTAAAAAAGATGGCGACTTTGAAATGACCGGCGATTACATTATTGAAAGTGGTGTCTTTGATTTTACCGCTCAGGAAGTAATCAATAAGCGCTTTGAAATAAGACAAGGTGGAAGCATCAGGTGGACTGGAAACCCAACAACAGCCCAAATTAACTTAAAAGCAATTTATGCGCTAAGAGCAAGTCTGGGCGATTTGTACACAGCAGCCAACCGCGATCAAGGCAGTGCAGATGAAAGATTGCAAACTGAAGTAGAAATGGGCTTAAGTGGCTTGTTACTAAAGCCAGAAATTAAGTTAGATATTTTTTTCCCGGCAAACCCAGCTAAAAGAGAAGAATTTCAGGCTTATTTTAATGATGGAAATAACTTAGACAGACAAGCGCTGAGTTTAATCATACAGCGTAAATTTGCGCCGGGATCTGGCAAAGAAAATTTGGGCCAGCAATTAGGTTCGGTAGGTAAAAACACTGCTACCGAATTGATTTTTAACCAATTTAACAATCTGCTTTCCTCTTTAAACTTAACTTTTGTAGATATCAATATACAATCGCTAACAGAAGCAAACGCCTCATTTAAATTTTTTAATGATAGAGTAATTGTAAATGCTGGCATTGTAGACAATACCAAAAGCAGCATTGATTACACAGGTGGTCTTTTTAGAGAAAATGTAGGTAAAGAAGTAGAAATATTAGGCCTAATTAAAAAAGACGGAACCTTAGTGGGAAAATTAGCCAATAAGCCTCCTACCCAGCAAAGTATTTTTGCAAACCCAGGTGTAAACCCAAACACCAACATTACGTCTTTAGGCTTAGTTTACACGCAACAATTTGACACTTTTGGCGAGTTTATTAGAAAAATTACAGGAAAATACCGTAAAGAGCAAGAACGAAAAGCGGCCGAAAATGCTGCTAAAATTAATAAAGACATCATTTTAAATGAGAGCAAAAAAAATCCAAAAAAATAATTTTTGGATTTTTTTTAGGCAAAGCTAATGTTTAGCTATTCATGATTTGATGACCCATTTTATCTCTCTTTGTTTTTAAGTAAACCTCGTTGTGGGCATTACTTTCAACTTCTATCGCTATATTTTCAATAATTTCTAATCCATATCCAATTAAACCAGCTCTTTTTGTTGGGTTATTAGACATTAATTTCATTTTTGTAACTCCTTGTGCTCTTAAAATTTGAGCGCCAACTCCATAATCGCGTTCGTCGCCTTTAAAGCCCAATTCTATATTGGCTTGAACGGTATCAAAACCCTCATCTTGTAAATTATAAGCACGCAATTTATTAATCAAGCCAATACCTCTACCCTCTTGGTTCATGTAAACAATCATGCCCTTGCCTTCTTTTTCAATCATTTCAAAAGCTTTGTGTAACTGGGGTCCACAATCGCAACGACAAGAACCAAAAATATCACCTGTAACACAAGAACTATGTATTCTTGTTAATATCGGTTCATTTTCTGCCCAATTTCCTTTGGTAATAGCCAAATGTGTAGCACCATTACTAAGTTGAGTGTAGGCCGTCATTTTAAAATCGCCCCATTGCGTTGGCAGGTTTACGGTTACTTCTTCCTTAATTAAACTCTCTTTAGCAAGTCGGTAAGCAATTAAATCTTTAATGGTTATAATTTTAAGTCCATGTTGTGCCGCTATATGCATCAAATCGGGCAAACGAGCCATGGTGCCGTCCTCGTTCATAATTTCTACCAATACCCCAGCAGGCTCAAAACCTGCCAAACGAGCAATATCTATGGTAGCTTCTGTATGGCCGGTGCGCCTCAACACGCCCTCGCGTTTGGCTCGTAATGGAAAAATATGGCCAGGGCGACCTAAATCTTCTGGTTTAGTTGCTGGGTTAATCAAAGCTTGAACCGTTTTAGCCCTATCGTACGTAGATATGCCAGTGGTACAACCTTGCCCAATCAAATCTACTGAAACAGTAAATGGGGTTTGGTGTAAAACTGTATTGTTTTGCACCATTAAATCGAGTTTTAAGTTGTCGCAAAGATCTTCAATCAAAGGAGAACAAATTAACCCTCTGCCATATTTAGACATAAAATTAATCACTTCGGGAGTTACATTTCTGGCGGCAGTAATAAAATCACCTTCATTTTCCCTGTCCTCGTCGTCTACTACAATTATTATTTTACCGGCTTTGATATCTTCAATAGCTTCGGGTATAGTGTTCAATTTTATTTCCATTTTATATCGCAAATTAAGGGGATGTATCCACCACTAATTTTATGCAAAGTTACAACCTTTGTTGGCAATAAATAGGCATAAATATCACAGCTAAGTAAGGAATATTTAGGCTGTTTTCTTTTTGACAAATAGCTTTAAGAAAAGCGCCTTATAGTAATCCAAATCAAACAGTGCCGAGTCGACAGTGGCTTTATAAGTTAAAAAGACCCCAAGTGGTGTTAGCACAATTATAGACACCCACATTCCAAAACCTGGATCTAGCGAACCTTCTTTGATAGATTTTTCTGCCACCGTAGATACGATATGATAAATAAGGAAAAATACTACAGCCATAACCACCGGCAGCCCAAGGCCACCTTTTCGGATAATGGCACCCAACGGCGCACCAATAAAAAATAGCAACAAACAAGAAACCGCCAAAGTATATTTACGCTGATATTCAATCCTAGACCTTATAATTTCTCCTACTTTAAAATCGTATTCAGTTAGCCGATTACTAATCACCTGACTTAAAGCCTCTGCCTGATCGTAAGCAACTTGCAATGCTTGTTGCCTTTCATTTTTTGGGATGAGCAACAGCAAACTTCCTTTAATCACTTTAGGTTTTCCTTTGAGCTTTGTGTAGCCTTTTAAATAGTTGGTTTGCTTGTAATAGCTACTGGCATTTAATTTGGTGCTTTGGTTTAAACTATCAAGGCTTTTATTTAACGAATCTTTGCGGTGAGACAATTCTTTTAAATTAAGCATTTGGGCATTATCCCTAAAACTGTTTTCTTCTGTTCGGCTTAAGGTGTTAAAACTAGTAAAATCAAATTTCACTTCAGTTTCTGTAAAGCGCATACGGGTAAACGCCTGTCGCGGATTGTAGCTCGCACTATTATTGGTGATAGATTCTTCGTACCTCACTCCATTAACCAGCCTAAGAACCAAGTATTTTCCATCGGTAGTTTTGGCCATACTTCCTTTTTCAGCTTTGATAACTTTTGCAATTCCATTTGCACCAGTATGGTCGTAAATAGTAATACCAAATAAAGAGTCTGAATTGTTTTCCGCCTTGCGTTCAATGCGCATCGCATAATTTTGTATGCTATTGTTAAACACTCCAGGTTTGATTAAAAAAGAAAGCTTTTTGTTCCTAATATCGAAAAGCAGCGAATAATATTTTAAATTAGCTTTAGGCAGCATATAGTCTGAGAAGAAGAAAGAAGCAATGGAAATACCAATAATAAGTACAAAAAGGGGCTGCATTGCTTTTTGGAGGGAAATACCTGCTGATTTAATGGCTACCAGCTCATAGTTTTCGCCAAGACTACCAAAGGTCATAATAGACGACAACAAAATTGCTAGTGGCAGAGCCATAGCAACGTTTGCTGCCGAAGCATAAAGCATTACTTCGGCAATGGTATACCATTCAAAGCCTTTTCCTATTAAATCGTCTACATATTTAAAGAGAAAAAACATCAAAAGGATAAACATCACAACAAAAAAAGTGATGATAAATGGCCTAACAAATGCCTTAATGAGCAGTAAATGTATTTTTTTCAAGCTACAAATATAGGCAATACCAACTGAAATTTAGGCGCCAATTACACTAAGGAGGTAAGAAATTTGATTGTCCCAGATTTTTGATTTTTCATTTCTAGTTTCATCTGTGGCAAAATCGGTAATGGATAAAGCTACGTCATTGGTCAGCTCGTCTTGTACAATTTCCATTTCGAAATAACAGTGAGGCTCGTCGTCTAACCACCTAAATTTTACCAATTTATTTTCTTTGATGCTTAACAACTTGGCTTTTAAAACTTCATCATCCCAGGTAAACGTATACACCTGATCCCTAAAATTAACATCGTCGGCAAACCACTGCGACAATCCATTTGGTTCGCTTATAAAAGTAAATAAGATACGTGGCGAAGATCTTATCTCGTATTCTAAGTTAAATTTTTTCTTTTCCGACATCTTTTATCTTGTGCTAAAAATAATAATGGACAATTTTTTGTTATTTGTTTCTAAAGAAAAGTAATTTATTCTATATTTGCAACTCTTTAAAAAATAACCTTTTAATGGCGGGGTAGCTCAGATGGTTAGAGCGCAGGATTCATAACCCTGAGGTCGGCAGTTCGATTCTGCTCCCCGCTACCATTTAAACAACCATTTACGTTAATTCGTGGGTGGTTTTTTTGTTTTATGGTTTTCTTAACTTTTAATTAGTGTATTTACAATTATGAATGAAATCTTCGATTGGTGCGCTCAATTTATGATAGACGGCGCACGTTTTTTAGGCATCACTTATAAAGAGAGTTGAGGAATTTTCAAACCTATTGCATAAAACTACCATCGCCCATACGCATCATTTGCATACCATTTTTAGGTTTTGTGCCTGTCCATTTTTGTAATTTTGCGGTGATTCGTAGCATAAAGTACCTGCTCAAAGAGTTAGATTTTGTGTCAATAATTGCATTATCTGTGATGTTACGATTAATGAAATTATTTTGATTTAAAAGATCAAATGCCTGAAAAGTGACACTAATTTTTCGCTTCCAAAGTTCTTTTTGCAAATAACCGTTAATCACTAATGGATTATTGGTGATATTAGAATTAATGCCACTTACATAGTTTTTACTCGCACTATAACCAAAAATTAATGTACTGGTAGGATAAAATTTTCCGTCGATATTTAAGGCCAAAGTTTTGGTTTTACTATCTAAAGAAGTTGGCAAGGTATTGTTCGATTTGATAAAAGTATAAGAAACAAAAGGATTTACTTCAAGCCAAGTCGTAGGATTAAGGCGTGGCCCAAGTCGCTCGTTAAAAGTCCAGGTCGTAGTAATATTTTTTATGTTATTACTCATAGACACTCCATGATTATGAGCAATATTACCGCTTAGCGAAAGGTTATACTTACGGTTAGCAAGCTGTTTAGTAATACTGTAATTTCCATTTATACGATAAACCCCTCCTAAATTGAGGTATTGGGTCTCATTTTTTAAGCTATTATAAGCATCTCTAACTTGTACCACATTTCTTACTACGGCATCCTCTGTAAAAATGGTATTGGTGTTAATAGTATAGTTTAATTTAAGATTTGAAATGTAATTATTGTAGACCGTATTTATGGTGTGGTTAAATGTTACTTTCAAATTTGGATTACCTACTACCGGATTTTGAGGATTTGAAACATCTCTTACAGGCTGTATTTGGTCAAAAGTGGGCTCTACGGCATTACCCGAGTAGTTAACCTGCATACTGTGCTGTTTAGACCATAAATACTGAAATCTGGCTATTGGAATTAAATTAAAACTAGTTCGATAGGTACTTGTGCCTAAACTTGCCTTAGTACCGCTAAGCAATCCAGGAACAGCGGTTACGCCTAATGAAAATTTAAATTTGGCGGTTTTAGCTACACCATATCTATAGTTGAGTGCAATGCGATATTGTGTAAATGAATAGTCGTAAATATTACTTAGCGAATCTACAATGTTGGATAGACCAGAAGAATTGATATTACTGGTTGTGGCTGTATTGTCATAGCCATTATAATTAATCTGTCCGTTAAACTCCAATTGGGTATTATCGGTTAAAGGCTCCGCAAAAGTGATACTAGCCCTATATTTTTTAGTTAAATTTGCTCTAGCTACCAAGCGATGAATTAACGAGTCTTTTAGCACTACATTACTTGTATTTTGATAATAAATAATATCAGCATTACGCTCTTGTTGTAAATCTTGATGGGCATTGTCTAAGTTAGCTTGTATAGACAAATTTCTGCGAGGATTTGCAAAAATGTGTTGATAAAAAATTATACCGCCTAGATTTGGCCGTGTATTATTGGTTGTATTTAAACTCTTTTGATCTTGGTGTATTAAACCAGTTTGTATAACTGTGGCTTGGCTCTCACTACCAGTAAACGAATAGGAAAGAGATGGGCTGATTCTTAAAAAATTATTTTTGTTAAAATCTATCTCTATTTCCGAACTAAAATTATGTGCTTTAGTATTGTTGTTGTTTAAGCTTTCGTTACTAGAAAAAATGGTTCCTCTAGAACTAAATATTTGAGATAGGCTACTATTGGAGACCTCCGTAGTGTTAAAATTGTATTTGTAGTTGGTGTTTATCTTAATTTTTTTGCTCAATTGGTCGCGGTAAGAAAACGAGTTATTACCTGTATTTGTTGTACCACCACTACCACTATTTGAATTGCTTTGGGCATTAGTATTTCCACCGGTATTGGCATTATTCCCCCTTGCTTGTCCGGTATTTGCGCCATTTTGGCTATCCGAATTTGCGATACCGTTTACCGTATTATTTAATCTAGCATTAAGACCTACAATCTGATTTCCATTTAACCTTGTAGCAAAAACAGTTCCTTCATATCGATCGTTGTTTCCTACGCCTGCGGCAATATTAGCAGTATTTCCTACAGATTTATCGACACGAGTTACAATATTCAAAATCTTTTCAGGATCGCCATCTTTTATACCAGTTCTAGCAGCTTGATCGCCGTAGTCATCTACAATCTGAACTTTATCCACTATTTCTGCAGGCAAATTTTGAATCGCTGTAGCTACATCTCCACCTAAATAAATTTTTCCGTTAATTTTTGCTTTGGTCACTGCTGTACCCTGGTGGTTAAGCGAGCCATCATTACCCACCTCCATCCCTTCCATTTTTTTAAGTAACTCATCTACAGTTGCATTTGGCCTTACCACATAATCTTTGGCCTTGTACTCCACCGTATCTGTTTTGTAAGTTATAGATGGAGAACCATTTACAACCACTTCATCCAATACTCTAGTAGCTGGTTTTAAAACCAGGGGGTCCATAACAATTCTTGCAATAGCATCGTTTTGTTTAAATTTAGCCACCCATGGCGCATATCCCAAACTATTTATGCTCATGGTATAAGTAGCCGATTTTACATTTTTAAAAACAAAAATACCATCTGCATTTGTACGTGTGGTTAAAGTATCTTTTTCGGACGTTAGACGTACAGTAGTACCTTGTATGCCAGAATCAGTTGTGTCTTTCACAATTCCACTAACTTCGCGTAAAAGTAGCGGCGGCAGAATATTTACCTTAGACGCCGCATTTTGTGCATACAGCCGAGTAGGTAGTCCGACTAAAAAAAACAACGTTGATGTGATAAATAAAAAGGTGAAATACCTATAAAATTTTAACATAGAGAGCGGTTAAAGAGCCATTTTAGCAATTATTTAATGAGAGTGTATTTGCCCCAAAAGTTAACGGGTGCCATTAAATCTTGGTTTGCATTGATATTATTATTTATTGGATTAAGATTTCTACCGTTTCCACCCGCCCCAAAACCATTTGGATTACGTTGAGTTGAGTTTTGTAAACCCATCATGGTGCTTAAGCCATTTACTTTTAGCTGATAGGCAATGGTTGTAAGTTCATCTGAATTTGAAGTTAAATTGCTTAGAGGAATAGCAAATTCGCAAAAATATAATCCATCTTTAGTTATAGAAGCGAAAGCTTTTATTCCATATTCGTTGTAAATCGAAATCAATGAATCTGTTATGTTTTTAAATCCAAATACTTTAATTTCCTTTACCGCTGCCAATTGTGCCTTTTGCATGGCTAACAGAACTGAATCTTTTTTATTGGCTGATTGTGAGGAGGTATTTTGAAATCCACTCGGGCCATTTACCTGCCTATTTTGACCTTGGCGTATTCTTTGAGCTCCATTATTTCTACTAATTAAGGGATAAGTGAGCCCTAGGGCATCTTTCTCTCTTTTCTTTCCTTCTAGATTAATCATAAACGTAATGCCGCCGAGCATAATTTTATTGATGACTGATGTGGTTGTAGATTTGATTACTATATACAAATTTTTATCATCATTTGTTAAACTGTAAAACAACGCTGTTCTTTTATTTTCAGCAGCAAAGCTGTTATTCCATTCCAAATCTTTGCCATCTATTTTAATGTTATTTGGCACAGATGGATTAACAATTTGTACATCAGGTAATTTTTGAGCCATTAAATCACCCGTTGCAAAAAGAAATAAAATAAGGAAAATTTTTTTCATACTTAAAACAAACCTAATCATAATAAATCAGGTTGTTTAATTGACGAGTAATAATTAGGATAGTTTAATGAGCTATTTCATATTTCAAAAGACAATAAAGTGAAGAAAGAGGATAAAGCCTAATAAATGGAACAGAAGACGTTTTAATTAATTTTAAAACCCCAACACCTCACTAAATTGTTACTTTAAAGGGGTTGATTGATAACTCTCTGCCAATTTGAGCGCATTGTAGGCATTAACTACACCACCACTTCTACATAGCTCTGAAAAAGAAACACGAACGGTTTCGTCTCGTTCGTTTTTATAGGACACTTTTCGATCTACCTTAACAACGGATTTTAAAATAATATCCTTTACTTGAACTGGCGTGAATTCAGGATGATAGCTCAAAATTAATGCAGCTAAGCCTGAAACTACAGGTGCCGCCATACTAGTTCCATCAAACTCTTCATATTTAGACGAAGGAACAGTAGAGTTGATCATGAAACCTGGTGCAAAAACATCAACCGTGTATTTTCCGTAATTAGAAAACGAAGCTTTTAAGTCGCCATCTAATTTATAAGCACTAGCACCAACATCTATCCAGTTATTGGCATGAGGCAATTTAAACTTCAAGGTGTCTACCGGAGCTATGATGGGTTTGTTATAAGGAGAATTCATTCCAATTTGGCGCATTCTATCGTTTTGATACCGATCCTCTGGTTGAGGTTTAATAAAATCAGTTAATGATTTTACTTTGTTTTTCCTTGCATATTCTTGAGCCTCTTCACTATCAAAATACTTAGTGGGATAATTTTCTTCGATATCATTGTTTTGGTTGTCGTTGCCAGCTGCGTGTATTAATAATACGCCTTTTTGCTCAGCATATTTTACAGCTTCATCCACTGCTTTTTTATCCCATTTATAACTTTTACCAAAACTCATATTAATTATTCTCGCCCCATTATCAACCGCATAACGAATGCCATTGGCAACATCTTTATCACGCTCATCACCTTCAGGAACAACTCTAATCGTCATGATACTTACATGATTAGCAACGCCATTAATACCTATCGCATTTGACCTATTGGCAGCAATAATTCCCGAAACATGTGTTCCATGGTCTGCATTAGGGCCAATTACATCGTTGTTTCCATAGTTTCGCTGGTTTGGGTTTAAGTAATCATCTCCAACTAGTTCTGCTCTTTGATCATATTTTGCTTCCAAATTATATGCAAGCATTACATCCAATTCATGAAATCCTTTTTTAATTTCATGATAAAATTTATCAACAGAACCCTCGTCACGTATACCTTTTTTAATGATTTTAAGCACATATTCTTCCATTTCATCATCAGCTTTATACTGATCTAAATCTGAAAGAGATGGGATATCTTTATGGTGTATAAAGGCAACCGAATCCATTAATTTTTTTATGGTTTGATAAAAAGGAAAGGCACTAGAAGCGTCATCATATTTTTTGCCAAAATCAGCTTGTGCTCTTCTATATAAGTTGTACTCGACTTTTTCAACGCTATCAAGTACTGTGGTCATAATTACAGATTTATACTTTTCATCATATTTTCTGATAATCCTTACCAATTCTAAGTTATCATAAGTTAAATTCTTACCTTTTTTTCCTAAAAAATTCCAACCGTGAACATCATCAATATATCCGTTGCCGTCATCGTCGATACCATTGTTAGGAATTTCTTTTTCATTGGTCCATAAAACATCCTTTAAATCTTCGTGATTAATATCTGTTCCTCCATCAATTACAGCTACAACAATCTTTTGTTTAGGTGGTTTATTCTTAAGCAATTCATTATAGGTCTTTTCAGTACTGATACCAAAAAAACCACTTTCGGCTAAATCCAAATTATACCAGTTAGATGGCAAAGTAACTTTTTTACTTTGCGCTTGAACTCCAACATTAATAAATAAAACAAAAAGAAATAATAATCTTAGATTTAATCTCATGGCAAAATGTTTAATTCAATTATACAATATTACGATTTTAAAAGATGTAGAAGTTTAAAAGAAAATATTTTAACAAAAATTTAACAGCAATAAATTGGCAAAGAAAA
>CANHHZ010000019.1 GCA_947460275.1 Sphingobacteriaceae bacterium
ATTATTGCCTACAATGGTTCAGTTCAGCATTTTTTAAAATCATTATACAACAACACAGCTACCAAAGAAGGCTTTATTATTAATAAAATAGCAACCATCCCCAACACCAACAGAAAATCCGATAGCCTAATCAACGCAAATATTAAAAAACTCACAAGCGGACAGCTGGGAGCAACCAGGATGCTTACCTTTAGAACCGATGATTCGCTAAATTATTGGTTAAAACAAAGGAAAGAACCTAAAGAACTTAATGTTATAAGCAGAAAGGACGTTTTAGTTGATACCTTGGTGAAAGTTTATAAAAACGACGTAAAATCTTTTAATTATACCGATGAACTTTACGTTATTTATAAAAACGAAAAGGAAAACGAAACTTTTAGAAACTCAGGATATTATTTAAACCGTCCTTCAGAGTTGGCAGATTATCAAATTTCGATTATTAAATTAATGGAGGCTCCCGCATATTTTTACGGCAATGGAGGAGTTATGAATACAAAAAGTTTACTTTTTAAAGGATTTTGGGGTTATGAAAAAATAGCAGATATGGTTCCATCAGATTTTACACCTCTTCAAAATTAATTGAATTAAAATCATAATGTAAAAGGTACAATTAAATAGTTTTTCAATACAATTAAAAATGAACATTGCATTTATAACATATCTCGATAAAGGCGATTTCGCCTCTCCAACAGCTGAAAACGAAGATGATACCCTCTTAAACTTCCTTAAAGAAAAAGGGCTAAGCATAGAAAAAATGATTTGGAACGACAAAGATGTACACTGGGAAAATTATAATTTAGCTATTCTAAAATCTCCTTGGGATTATTTTGATTTGATTGAAGATTTTTATAATTGGTTAGCTATGCTACAAAGTAAAAATGTAAAACTGCTAAACCCCATCGAAATTGTAAAATGGAATGCCGATAAGCATTATTTAAAAGATATAGCACAAGCTGGATTAAATGTAGCGCAAAGTATTTTCCTAAATAAAGGAGAGAATATTAACCTAACTAACTATTTCGAAGTATTTAATGGCGAAGCATTTATAGTTAAGCCTTGTGTAAGCGGTGGTTCTAAAAATACATTTAAAGTTGATTTGGCAAATGTCGAAGAAATCAATCAAAAGCTAAAAACATTATTGACCGAGGAAGATTTTATTATACAACCTTTTATCAAGGAAATTGAAACAGAAGGAGAATGGTCTTTTCTATTTTTTGGAGGAAAATTTAGTCATTGCTTGTTAAAGAAAGCCAAAAATGGCGATTTTAGAGTACAACATTATTTAGGAGGAAGCATTCATCCGCAAAACCCACCGCAGCATTTATTGCAATCCGCTCAACAATATGTAGATGAATTTGCAGCAGATTGTTTGTATGCACGTGTAGATGGAATAGAGGTAAAAGGTAACTTTGTTTTGATGGAACTAGAGCTTATTGAGCCCTATTTATTTTTAAACACAAATAACAATAGTTACGAAAATTATTACAAAGCTTTACAAAAATTTATTTAGATATAAAAAACCCGAGACCTATTGTCTCGGGTTTAAAACTAATTAAGCGCCCTCTTCTTTTTTCTTTTTCTTGCTACTACTTTTGTTCACCACGGTTATTTCTTCGCTTTCTTTATTATAGTCTATTTCCAAAGTATCACCCTCGTGTAATTCTCCTTTCAAAATCTCCTCGGCAATCGGATCTTCTAAATGCTTCTGAATGGCTCGTTTTAACGGACGGGCGCCAAAATCACTATCGAACCCTTTTTCGGCAATAAATTCTTTAGCTTCATTGGTCAATTTAACCTCGTAACCCAAGCTGTGAACACGGCCAAATAGCGATTTCAACTCAATATCAATAATCTCAAAGATATTTTCTTTACTTAAGCTATTGAATACAACTACATCATCAATTCTGTTTAAAAACTCAGGTGCAAAAGCACGTTTTAAAGCATTTTCAATCACTCCGCGGCTATGCGCATCACTTTGACTAGTTTTTGCTGATGTAGTAAAACCAACTCCTGCACCAAAATCTTTCAACTGGCGAGCACCAATATTAGACGTCATGATGATGATTGTGTTTCTAAAATCGACTTTTCTACCTAAACTATCGGTTAATTGTCCTTCATCCAAAACTTGCAATAAAATATTAAATACATCTGGGTGAGCTTTTTCAATCTCATCTAATAAAATTACCGCATAAGGTTTTCTGCGTACTTTTTCTGTCAATTGTCCACCTTCTTCGTAGCCTACATAGCCCGGAGGCGCACCTACCAAACGCGAGATCGCAAATTTTTCCATGTACTCGCTCATGTCGATTTGTATAAGCGAATCATCACTATCAAACATAAAACGAGCTAATTCTTTTGCCAATTCGGTTTTACCAACACCAGTTGGCCCTAAAAAAATGAAAGAACCAATTGGTTTTTTAGGATCTTTTAATCCGGCTCTTGTACGTTGAATGGCTTTAGCTAATTTCTTAATAGCATCATCCTGACCAATAATTTTAGCTGCCATGGTTTCGTACATATTTAGCAACTTGGCGCTATCTGTTTGCCCAACACGCTGTAAAGGTATACCTGTCATCATCGAAACCACTTCTGCTACGCTATCTTCAGAAACTTCATACCGTTTGTTTTTTGTTTCTGATTCCCATTCGGCTTTTGCACGGTCTAGCTCTTCTAACAAATGTTTTTCTGTATCGCGAAGTTTGGCAGCCTCTTCGTATTTCTGACTTTTAACTACCTTATTTTTTTCGACTTTGATCTCTTCAATCTTGCTTTCGATGGCAATAATATTTTCTGGGACATGGATATTGGTAAGATGAACTCTCGAGCCTGATTCATCTAAGGCATCGATAGCTTTATCTGGCAAAAAGCGATCGGTAATGTATCTCGAAGTTAAAGTTACGCAAGCATTGATGGCTTCATCCGTATAGGTTACCCCATGATGCTCTTCATATTTTTCTTTGATACGATTTAAAATTTCAATCGTTTCATCGGGTGTAGCTGGCTCGATCATTACTTTTTGAAAACGACGATCCAAAGCACCATCTTTTTCTATATACTGACGATACTCATCTAAAGTTGTGGCACCAATGCATTGAATTTCGCCTCTTGCTAATGCAGGCTTAAACATGTTAGAAGCATCAAGAGAACCTGATGCGCCTCCCGCTCCAACGATAGTATGAATTTCATCGATAAACAGAATAACATCAGTAGATTTCTCTAATTCGTTCATTACCGCTTTCATTCGCTCTTCAAACTGACCTCGGTATTTGGTTCCTGCCACCAAAGAAGCCAAATCTAAAGTAACAACACGTTTATTAAATAAAACTCGAGATACCTTACGTTGTACAATTCTTAAAGCTAAACCCTCGGCAATAGCACTTTTACCAACACCTGGCTCACCAATTAAGATAGGGTTGTTCTTTTTACGACGAGATAAAATTTGTGAAACACGCTCAATTTCTTTCTCACGACCCACAATTGGGTCAAGTTTACCATCTTCTGCAGCACGGGTTAAATCGCGACCAAAGTTATCTAATACAGGAGTTTTAGATTTAATATCCGACACCTTTTTAGGTGCACTAAAGCTTTCTTCTTCCTGGTAATCGTCATCGCTACCAGCGGTTCCGCCAGTTGGCGACTCATCCCTAAAGCCATTTTTATTTACTTCGACCTCCTCTTTAAAGATTTCATAAGTAATATTGTATTGCAATAATATTTGAGAAGCTATATTGTCATCATCTCTTAAAATAGACAACAATAAATGTTCAGTTCCTATCAAGTCACTTTTAAATATTTTAGCTTCAAGATATGTTATTTTCAACACCTTTTCGGCTTGTTTGGTTAATGGGATATTGCCCAAATTAACAGTAACGCTCGAAGTGCCTCGAACGGCTTCTTCTATAGAACGGCGAAGTTTGGCAGTATCAACCCCTAATGATTTTAAAATCTTTATGGCCATACCGTCACCCTCGCGAATAAGGCCCAACAACAAATGCTCTGCGCCTATATAATCGTGTCCTAATCTCAGGGCTTCTTCTCTACTGAAAGAAATGACGTCTTTTACTTGTGGTGAAAATTTAGCTTCCATAATTTGTGTGTTAACTGGGATGACACTAAACTATAAAAATGTTTTATAATATTGCTTCCCAATTTTTGTTAATTTATCAACAATTAAGCCATATTGATAAACAAGGCAGTTTAGGCTGACTAATTTTCCTAAAAGTTACTATTTTTTGACTAATAGGCGCATTTGTTTTAAAGATAGGCAATAATGGCAGGAGAGCTTTATCAACAGTTTTGAGGTTAAACTTTCAACTCTGTTTACTTTTAAGCATCTTTGCACAAAGAATTTAAATTATGTCAGACGAGAAAATAATCTTTTCGATGGCCGGAGTAAATAAAATTTACCCGCCACAAAAACAGGTTTTAAAAAATATTTATTTATCATTTTTTTACGGAGCTAAAATTGGTGTAATAGGTTTAAATGGTTCTGGTAAATCATCTTTACTAAAAATTATTGCCGGATTAGATAAATCCTACCAAGGCGAGGTAGTTTTTAGTCCAGGCTATAGTGTAGGTTACTTGGCGCAAGAGCCTATTTTAGACGAAAACAAAACCGTAAGAGAAATAGTAGAGGAAGGGGTAGCAGAAATTACTGCCATACTTAAAGAATACGAAGCAATTAACGAAGCTTTTGGCTTGGAAGAGAATTATTCTGACGCCGATAAAATGGATAAATTGATGCAACGCCAAGGCGAACTGCAAGATAAAATTGATGCCGTAAATGCCTGGGAACTTGACAACAAATTAGAAAGAGCGATGGATGCTTTGCGTTGCCCAGATCCTGAAACCAAAATTGGCGTGCTTTCTGGAGGCGAGCGTCGCCGAGTGGCCATGTGCCGTTTGTTGTTACAAGAACCTGATGTTTTATTATTAGATGAGCCTACCAACCACTTGGATGCTGAAAGTATCGATTGGTTGGAACAATTTTTACAAAATTATAAAGGAACAGTTATCGCAGTTACCCACGATAGGTATTTCTTAGACAACGTAGCAGGATGGATTTTAGAGCTTGATCGTGGTGAAGGTATTCCGTGGAAAGGCAACTATTCATCGTGGTTAGATCAAAAAGCAAAACGTTTAGCACAAGAAGAAAAAACCGAAAGCAAGCGTCAGAAAACTTTAGAGCGGGAGTTAGAATGGGTACGTATGGCTCCAAAAGCACGCCATGCAAAATCTAAAGCACGTTTGGCCAACTACGATAAATTAGCGTCAGAAGATGGCAAAGAGCGAGAAGATAAATTAGAATTATTTATCCCGGCAGGCCCTCGTTTAGGCAATGTAGTTATAGAAGCTACCAATGTAACTAAAGCCTACGGTGATAAAATTTTATTCGAAAATCTTAATTTCTCTTTACCTCCGGCAGGTATTGTAGGAATTATTGGGCCAAATGGAGCAGGTAAAACTACTTTGTTTCGCTTAATTACTGGGCAAGAACAAGCAGATGGAGGCACCTTTAGAGTTGGCGAAACGGTAGAATTAGGTTATGTAGATCAAATGCATAACGACTTAGATGCCGATAAAACTGTATACGAAAACATTACTGATGGCTTAGACAACATACAATTGGGCAATAAAGCGGTAAATGGTAGAGCTTATGTATCTAAATTTAATTTTAACGGGGCAGATCAGCAGAAAAAAGTAGGGATTTTATCAGGTGGTGAGCGCAATCGTGTTCATTTGGCCATTACCTTAAAAAAAGGCGCCAATGTATTATTGCTTGATGAGCCTACCAACGACATAGATGTAAACACCTTACGTGCATTGGAAGAGGCATTAGAAAACTTTGGTGGTTGCGCTGTAGTGATTAGTCACGACAGATGGTTTTTAGACAGAATTTGCACCCACATTTTAGCTTTTGAAGGAAATTCTGAAGTTTATTTTTTCGAAGGAAATTATTCTGACTATGAAGAGAATCGTAAAAAAAGGCTGGGTGATATCACACCGCACAGAATTAGGTATAAAAAATTAGCTTAAAAAAAAGGTTCCAAAATTTGGAACCTTTTTTTTGGACTAACAAAACTAAACCCAATTTGCATTTATGTTGTTATAGATTGTATATTCAAAAAATATTTGCCTTTATGAAAAAGATACTTGTAGTTGATGATGATGAGGACGTTTTAGAAACGATTGGATTAATTTTAGAAATTGGTGGTTACAACGTTGAGCTTTTAAATGATGCTAAATTTATTTTTGAAAAAATCGCCGATTTTAACCCCGATTTAATTTTACTTGACGTAGTTTTAGGAAAAATTGATGGAAGAGTTTTGTGTGGCCAACTTAAATCAGATCTCAAAACTAAATATATCCCTATTTTAATGATATCGGGTTTATACACCACAAAAGAAATAGAAGAAATGGAATACACACCAGATGATTTTATGACTAAACCCTTTAAGATGGATATGCTCTTAGATAAAATAGAACATTTGGTAGTCAAAAAAAAATTAAGATATACTATAAATTAGGCTACACTTATTTATCTTCTCTGGGTCCTCTTTTGTAGATTACCAATCCATTTAAAAAATTTCTTAGAATTTGATCGCCGCATTTTTTAAAATTTGGGTGTTCATCGTTTCTAAAAATATCGCCCAATTCGCTTTTGGTTACTGTGAAATTTACCAGTTTACAAATTTCGATAATTTGATCTGAGTTTAAGGACAAAGCTACCCTTAATTTTTTCATAATGTCGTTGTTGCTCATTTTAGTATTTAGTATTTAGACATGAGATTTGAGGAGCAAGATTAGACGTTTTAAACTTTGCTCTTTCATCATTGTTCTTTGCTCCTTGTTCCTTACCCCTCATCCGCCACAACTCAAAAAGCTGTTTCAATTTTTACTTTCTTATTTTTAATTTTTTCGTTGCTCAATGCCTTAATAGTTTTTAAAACCTTTGCCCGCTTTACCGCTACATACGAAGCCTGGTCTTTTACTTCTATCAAGCCAACATCTTCTTTTTCTAAGCCCCCTTTTTTAAGTAAAAAACCTACTATATCAATTTTATTTACCTTGTCTTTTTTACCTGCGCTAATGTACAATGTTTGCCAAACACTATCTTGAGGTAAAGCATATTTACCACCTATTGTTTCAGTTTCGATGTCTGCCTTTAAAAATGGAAATTTTTCATCAGGTACCATAATTAAATATACTGTGCCTTTTGCATTCATTCGGGCAGTTCGTCCATTGCGGTGCAAAAAGGCATCCTCCGTATACGGTAATTGATAATGGATAATAAATTCCACTTCAGGAATATCTAAACCACGAGCTGCTAAATCGGTGGTTATTAAAATCTTAATACTTCCATTTCTAAACTTGAGCAAGGCCCGTTCCCTTTCATCTTGCTCCATGCCTCCGTGAAAAATATCGTGAGCCAGATCTTTGTCTATCAATAAATCGCTAATACGGTCTACAATTTCACGGTGATTACAAAAAATTAAGGTTGTTTTACTCCCAATTTTACAAATTAGCTGAAAAAGTGAATTTAGTTTATCTTCGGGTGTAGTTTGTACTTTTATAAGTTTCAGATCGGGTACAATTTTAGCATCTTTCAAATAATTGATAGTCACCGCATCTTTCAATCCTGTAAAAGCTGGGATTTCATCCATCGCCGTGGCCGAAGTTAATATCCTTTGCTTTAGGGAAAGCAATTGTCCAATAATAAAAGACATATCTTCAGTAAAGCCAAACTCTAAGGCTTTATCAAATTCGTCTAACACCAAGGAGGTAATCGTAGATTCATCAAAATTCTGATGGCGTAAGTGATAAGCAATTCGGCCAGGTGTGCCAATAAGCACTGCGGGCGGTTGTTCTAAATTGTTCCTTTCTGTTTTTATGGCATGTCCTCCATAACAACAATTTACCTTAAAACCCGTGCCCATTTGTTTAAAAACCAGCTCAATTTGCAAGGCTAATTCTCTCGAAGGCACTAATATTAAACATTGAACGCCTTTACTCTCTTTGTTAAGATTATTTAAAACCGACAACAAAAAAGCCAATGTTTTACCAGAACCTGTAGGTGCCAACACCAAGATGTCGTTACCTTTTTTTGTCGCTGCGAGGGAGGCCTCTTGCATTTGATTAAGCTTGGTTATTTTTAAACGATCAAGAATTGGCTGAAACATCATTGCGTAAAGGTAATTATAAGTTTGGAGTTAATGCAAAAGGTTTAAAAGTTAATGCTATCATTTTTATTGTAATTTAAAAGACACCTAATTATTTTATAAATAAAAAAACATATCCTGTTGATAACCAATTGTTTGTTAACAAATAAACAACAACAATTTAACAAAAGTGTAATCTCAAACGTTTAACTTTAAATAAACCTAATGTGGGTTATTGAACTTAACAACAAACACGCATGACTTGGAAAAAATTTAGTGGTGAAATTATAAACTCCTCCATATTAGAGGAAGTAGAGCAAGCAATTATACGCGAAACCGAAAAAGGTTATAAATTAAAAGTTTGCATTGGAACAGATTCGCAAGTTAAGGGCAACTACACCGATTTTGCAACCGTAATCGTACTTTTAAGATCTAACCACGGCGGATTTATGTACATAGCCCAGGATAAAACTACCCATAAAATGAGCATCAAAGAAAGAATGTTGTTAGAGGTGCAAAAATCTATAGAAACTGCTTACGCTGTTTGCGATTTATTGGATTTATATGAAGTTGATTTAGAAGTTCACGCAGACATCAATACAAATCCAATGTTCAAATCGAACAAAGCACTAAATGATGCCATGGGTTATATTTTAAGTATGGGTTTTATTTTCAAGGCAAAACCCGAAGCTTTTGCTAGCAGTACATGTGCGGATAAAATGGTGCATTAAAGGCTTATTCGCAAACACTTAAACTTTCTTTTATCGATGGCAGTGACAGCGAATATTTACATTAAGATGAATAGTGCCGGTCATTTGACCCCGGTTAAATTTATACCTTTGGAATTATGAAATCTTACCAAATTAAATTTAGCCAGAAATTACCAATTAGCTTAGAAGCAGCCTGGGATTTTTTCTCATCCCCCTTAAACTTATCGAAAATAACCCCACCAGAAATGACCTTCGAAGTCACCTCTGAGCTTAACCCTGATACAAAAATGTACCCGGGCATGATTATTACTTATAAAGTAGCACCATTACTGGGCGTTAAGTTAAATTGGGTGACAGAAATTACCCAAGTTGCAGAAGGAAAATATTTTATTGACGAGCAACGTTTTGGGCCATTTAAATTTTGGCACCACCAACACCACTTTAAAGCAATTGAGGGCGGTGTTGAAATGACAGACATTTTAACCTATGGCTTACCATTGGGTATTTTAGGAGAAATTGCACAAAAAGTACAAGTTAAACGCCAGATCAGCGAAATATTTAGTTTTAGGGAAAAAAGAACAAATGAATTGTTTGGAAAATACGATAAATAGAGTGTTTTAGTCTATTGCAAACCAAAAGAAGAACCCTGAACTATCCCTCTTCGCTCAATTTCCTTGTCCATATAACTTTGGATTGCCGATTTGTTTAATCCCCAGTTGGGTGCAATTAATAAATCCCAATCTGATATACCAAACAAACGCTGAATAACAATATCTGGACGTAAAAGCGGTATCAATTCGCAAAGCAGATCAGTGTACTCTTCTAGGGTAAAAAGCTTAAATGGATTTTTTTTGTACTTGGCGCCCATAATAGACCCTTCCACAATGTGAAGATGATGAAACTTCACAAATTTAATTTGAGGAAAACGATTAATTTCATGAATATAGCCATACATCATTTCTCGGGTTTCCCATGGGAAGCCAAAAATAGTATGAACACATAAATCAAGTTTAGAATTGGCCAATAGCTCAACAGCGGTTACAAACTCTGCGTGACTACAGCCTCTATTTATTTGCTCTAGGGTTTCATCATAAATAGACTCCATCCCCATTTCCAAATCCACATCAAATCTATCGGTATAACTTTCTAAAAGAGCAACTTTTTCGGCATCAATACAATCAGGCCTAGTGCCCACTGCAAAACCAACAACATCTTGGGTATTCACCGATAATGCTTCATCATACATCATCTTTAAATAATGTACGGGCGCATAAGTATTGGTATTGGGCTGAAAATAAACAATAAATTTATCGGCTTTATAAGAAATTTTTGCCCTGCGCATCCCTTCTTCCAATTGAGATTTGATATTGGGTTCTTTTCTAGATGGTTCTGGCGTAAAAGAATCTACATTACAGTAGGTACAACCTCCATAACCTTTACTGCCATCTCTGTTTGGACAAGTAAAACCACCATCAACTATTACCTTGAATACTCTCTGACCATTATATTTTTCACGCAAATGCGCTCCATAGCCATTGTAACCCTTTATACCTAAATCTATTGGAGTTCCCATTACTTACAAAAGTACGTAAAAGTGTCAATACAGATGTAAAGCACTAAGATTAAATGCAAAAATAATTGAAACCCCGCATTAAATAGAAAAGCCAAGTTAGTGTCCTATTTTTTTTTTATTGATTAAAAAATAAACAGGAACCCCCAACAAAACGATTAAAAGACCTGGCCAAGTATATTGTTGCTTGTAAACAAGAAGTAAAACACAAAATGCAGCGCCAATTAACAGGTAAATAATTGGGGTGATAGGATACAACCATGCTTTATAAGGCCTGTCTAATTCAGGTTTTTTAAATCTTAAATAGATGACACCAAAAACAGTGATCATATAAAATAGCACAATCACAAATGAGATCATGTCTAAAAGATTGCCATATTGCCCACTTAAACATAAAACAGAAGCCCAAATGCCTTGCATCCAAAGTGATTTTTCTGGAACCCCATTTTTATTATTTTCGATAGCTGCTTTAAAAAACATCCCGTCTTTTGCCATGGTTTGAAAAACTCTAGATCCAGCCAAAATTATACCATTTACGCAGCCAAATGTAGAAACCATCACCAAAATAGCCATCACAATTGTACCAATACCACTGCCAAAAATTTGCTCAGAAGCTACAACAGCAACTCTATCATTTAAAGCAAAAGCTATGCTATCTCTGTTTAAGGTATTGAGGTAGATAAAATTGACCAATAAATAAAGAATCATTACGGCAGAAGTTCCCAAAACCATAGATCTGACAACATTTTTTTTAGGATTTTCGATCTCTCCTGAAACAAAAGTTACATTTTCCCAAGCTATACTCGAAAATACCGATCCTACCATTGCAGCTGCAATTCCTCCAACTATAGCCATGCCAGAAATTGGTTGCCAACTAGATTTTACGAGATTTCCATTCAAGTCTGTTTTGAGATTATTAAAAGCATCCCATCCAAAACCCATGTTTTCAGTCCAAAAGTTACTTTTAACAAGAAAAAAACCTAAAACAATTAACCCTATTAGAGCAACTATTTTGGATCCAGTAAAAATATTTTGCAAAAATTTACCACTTTTAACACCTTTTGTATTGATATAAGTTAATAGCAGTATAACAAGAATAGCTAAAATCTGTATCCAAGTAATTTTATAGCCACCACTTTGAAAAATTGGAGGGGCATCATTTAAAGCAGGGATAAGGTAAGCGGTAAATTTACCAAAGGCAACAGCTACAGCAGCAATAGTACCAGTTTGAATTACCGTAAACAAGCCCCACCCATAAAGAAAGCCCATCATTTTACCAAAAATCTCTTTAATGTAAGTATATTGACCACCCGCTTTAGGAAACATTGCCGAAAGTTCTCCGTAAGAAATTGCAGCCGCAATGGTCATCAGCGCGGTAATTACCCAAACGACAATTAACCAATAACCAGAACCTAGATTTCTCATAATGTCGGCACTCACAATAAAAATACCGCTTCCAATCATCGAGCCCATCACCAACATTGCAGCATCAAAAAGGCCTAATTTTCGTTTAGCAGTGCCATCTTCCTGAAGTTTTTCCATTTTAAAGTTTGGTTAGTTTGTTTTTTTTAAAATTTTATATTGGGCTAATATAGTTGAAATAACAATTAAAAAAAACTGTTTTAAGCATTAATGGAGGCGTTTTATTGAAATTAATGACAAAATGTTAACAATCATTTTCATAAAAATTTGATTATTAGCTAAACACGCTTATTTTTGCAACCCTTATAGTATTCATTTACAACTAAACAAAAAATATAAATCAGTATGGATTTTTTACAAAACAACTTAATCTATTCAATTCCTTTATTGGGCCTTATCGGCATTTTGGTAATGGCCATCAAAAGTGCTTGGGTAAACAAACAAGATGCGGGTGATGCAAATATGCAAGAGCTTGCTGGCTATATTGCCGATGGTGCAATGGCCTTCTTAAAAGCAGAATGGAAGGTGCTAAGCATTTTCGTTGTATTTACTGCGGCTATTTTAGCATATTCGGGTACAATTACCGAAATTAATGGCGTTCCAATGCATTCAAGTTGGATCATTGCTGTCGCCTTTGTTATTGGCGCTGTTTTTTCGGCATTTGCCGGATACATTGGCATGAGAGCTGCTACAAAAGCGAATGTTCGTACAACACAAGCAGCCAGAACTAGCTTAAAACAAGCACTGAAAGTAAGTTTTACTGGCGGTACAGTAATGGGGCTTGGAGTTGCTGGTTTAGCAGTACTTGGTTTAGGCGGGTTATTTATTGTTTTTTTACAGATATTTCATGTAATTGCTCCAAATAGTGTGGAGATGAGAACTGCAATTGAAGTGTTGACAGGTTTCTCTCTGGGAGCAGAATCTATAGCTTTGTTTGCTCGTGTTGGAGGTGGTATTTATACCAAGGCAGCAGATGTTGGAGCTGACTTAGTTGGTAAAGTTGAAGCAGGTATACCAGAAGATGATGTGCGTAACCCAGCAACTATTGCTGATAACGTTGGTGATAACGTTGGTGATGTGGCCGGTATGGGTGCAGATTTATTCGGTTCTTACGTAGCAACCATTTTAGCAACCATGGTATTGGGACAAGAAATTATAGTTGAGAAAATAAATGGAATTTACACAGATGGATTAGGAGGTTTTTCTCCAGTCCTATTACCAATGGTAATTTGTGGATTAGGAATTATTTTTTCTATTGTAGGAACTTGGTTTGTTCGCATTAAAGGTGAAGAATCTAATGTACAAAATGCATTAAATCTGGGTAACTGGAGTTCAATTGTACTCACTGGTGTATCTTCTTTTTTTATTGTAAAATCAATGTTGCCAGCTAGTTTATACCTGAGAGGTGTAAATTTCACAAGCATGGATGTTTTTTATGCAATTATTGTTGGTTTAGTTGTAGGTACTTTAATGAGTATCATTACTGAATATTATACGGCAATGGGTAAAGGCCCGGTTAACTCAATTATTCAACAATCGGGTACAGGTCATGCTACAAATATTATTGGCGGGTTGTCTGTGGGTATGAAATCTACAGTTGCTCCTATCTTGGTTTTAGCAGCAGGGATTATTTGCTCTTACTCATTTGCGGGTTTATACGGTGTGGCTATCGCAGCGGCAGGTATGATGGCTACTACTGCGATGCAATTAGCAATTGACGCTTTTGGACCTATTGCAGATAACGCAGGTGGTATTGCAGAAATGAGTCAATTGCCCCCAGAAGTACGTGAACGTACAGATAATTTAGATGCTGTTGGTAACACTACTGCAGCAACTGGAAAAGGATTTGCTATTGCCTCAGCGGCTTTAACATCATTGGCTTTATTTGCAGCTTTTGTTGGTGTAGCTGGTATTAGTGCAATTGATATCTATAAAGCACCTGTTTTAGCTGGTTTATTTGTAGGTGCAATGATCCCTTTTATTTTCTCAGCATTGTGTATTGCTGCAGTGGGTAAAGCAGCTATGGACATGGTGCAAGAAGTTCGTCGCCAGTTTCGTGAAATTCCTGGGATTATGGAATATAAAGCAAAACCAGAATACGAAAAATGTGTGGCTATTTCTACAAAAGCATCGATTCGAGAAATGATGTTACCAGGAGCAATCGCTTTATTGGTTCCAATCATTGTAGGTTTTGGTTTTAAAGATGTTTTTGAAACGGTAAGTTCTGCCGAAATTCTAGGTGGTTTGCTAGCAGGTGTTACTGTATCAGGTGTTTTAATGGGTATTTTCCAATCAAACGCTGGTGGTGCGTGGGACAATGCTAAAAAATCATTTGAAAAAGGAGTAATGATTAATGGCGAGATGTTTTACAAAAAATCAGAACCACACAAGGCTTCTGTAACTGGAGATACTGTTGGTGATCCATTTAAAGATACTTCTGGTCCTTCTATGAATATTTTAATCAAATTAATGTCTATCGTTTCATTAGTTATTGCGCCTTACATTGCCATTAGTGCAGTAAATGATGCACCTAAAGTAAAAGTAACCAAAGAAATTCGCATACAAAAAACTGTAGATTCTTTGGGTAACGAAAAACTAGACACCATAAAAAATGTGACTGCAACAGTTACAGAAAATTAATACAAATCATAAATGTTACTAATAAAGGGGATTTTCAATCATTATCCCCTTTATTATTTAATTATTTTTAATTAGGTTTGAAACTGAAATTAATCTAACAAAAAACTAAAATATGAGTATTTTTACAAAAAAACCTATGCATCTGCTACTTGAAGAAGCAGGAGAGTCTAGTAAAGGTTTAAAACGTACACTAAGCGCTGGTTCTCTAGTTGCTTTAGGAATTGGAGCAATTATAGGGGCAGGCTTATTTGTAAGAACTGCTGCAGCTGCTGCACAAAATGCAGGCCCATCAGTAACTATTGGCTTTATAATTGCCGCAATTGGTTGCGCATTAGCAGGCTTGTGTTATGCAGAATTGTCATCTTCTATTCCTATTTCTGGTAGCGCTTATACTTATACCTATGCCACAATGGGCGAATTTATGGCTTGGATTATTGGATGGGATTTAGTGTTAGAATATGCTGTTGGTGCTGCAACCGTAGGTATTGCTTGGAGTGAGTACTTGAACAAGTTATTGGTTGAAGTTTTACATACCTCCCCCATCCCATACGAATGGTGTCACTCTCCCTTTCAAACACACGCAGAAGGAACTGTGAGTGGGATTATGAATCTTCCAGCTTTATTTATAGTTTCTCTATTGAGTTTGTTATTAATAAAAGGCACCTCAGAATCAGCATTTGTAAACGGAGTTATCGTAATTACTAAAGTAGCCATTGTAATTCTTATTATTGTTTTAGGATGGGGATTTATCAACGCTCAAAATCACGTTCCATACATTCCAGAACCAACAAAATACATAGATAATGCTGGAATAAGCCATAATTATGGTGGTATCATGGGTATATTAGGGGCCGCCGGAACGGTATTCTTTGCTTTTATTGGTTTTGATGCGGTAAGCACAGCTGCACAAGAAACAAAAAATCCAAAAACAGCAATGCCAATTGGTATTTTAGGTTCTTTGGCAGTTTGCACAGTTTTGTATATTTTATTTGCACATGTTCTAACAGGAATTGCTCCTGTAGAGTTTTTTAGAACTAAAGGTGGTGAAGCTTCGGTTGTTTCCGCTATTATTGATTACATGCCAGGTTATGGATGGTTGGCAAAACTAGTTACAATTGCTATATTAGCTGGTTTCTCTTCAGTTATTTTAGTAATGCTATTAGGTCAAAGTCGTGTTTTTTATTCAATGAGTAAAGATGGTTTATTGCCTAAAGTATTTAGCGAATTGCACCCTAAATTTAAAACTCCTTATAAAGCAAACTTATTCATCTTAATATTAGTGGGTTTGTTTGCCGCATTTATACCTGGCGATATTGTAGGAGACATGACTAGCATAGGAACATTATTTGCCTTTATGCTCGTTTGTATTGCTGTAATTATTTTAAGGAAAACCGACCCTGAATTGCCTCGCGAATTTAAAACTCCTTGGGTACCAGTAGTGCCAATATTAGGTGTTTTAGTTTGTGGAGCGATGATATTTGGTTTAGGATGGACTAACTGGTTAAGGTTATTTGGATGGTTAGCCATTGGATTTGTAATTTATTTTGCGTACAGCCGAAAAAATTCACACTTGGGTAATCCAGATAAAAAATAATTTTAGTTTACTAAAATATAAAAGCCATCTCAATATATTGAGATGGCTTTTTTTTGATATAAGTTTCACACTAAATTTAAACAGAATAATTTACCTTTGTTAAAATCTTTAATTTATGGAAAACTTGCAGTTCAATTTCAGTGAAATATTATCTACAACAATGGTGTTATTTGCCATTATCGATATTTTAGGTTCCATACCAATCATCATAGAATTAAGAAAAAAAGCAGGTCATATTCAATCAGAAAAAGCATCAATTGTAGCCACGGTTTTAATGATCATTTTTTTGTTTGCCGGTAAAACCTTATTAAACGTAATTGGTGTAGATGTGCAATCTTTTGCCATTGCAGGATCTTTTGTAATTTTTGCACTCGCCATGGAGATGGTTTTAGGTTTAACTATTTTTAAAGAAGAAGCTCCAGAAACAGTTTCAATCGTCCCGCTTGCTTTTCCCTTAATTGCTGGCGCTGGCACTATGACTACCCTATTATCACTAAAGACAGAATATGCCACACAAAACATCATTGTGGGTATTATCCTAAATATGATTTTCGTTTATTTTGTATTGAAAAACACCAACCGACTGGAAAAATTATTTGGTAAAACCGGTTTAAACATCTTACGCAAAGCCTTTGGTATTATCTTACTTGCTATTGCCATTAAACTTTTTAGAAGTAATACGGGATTATAGCTATTGCTTAATCAAACGGGCTACAAACATAGTATCGGCCTTGTTTTTGTATCCTTTTATGAGTTCCATTTTTTCTAATTTCAAATCAAAATTTGTTGTCAAATAATTTACTACATCTTCGTTTTCTGCTTTGAACACAGAGCATGTCATATAAATTAGTGGTTTACCTTTTTTTAAATATTGAACCACATTGCTGGCGATTGTTTTTTGTAGTTTTACGTAATGATCAACTTTTCCGTTTTGAAAAAAAGACAACATTTC
>CANHHZ010000020.1 GCA_947460275.1 Sphingobacteriaceae bacterium
AGTTCAACCCTTACATAAGGCCTAATGTCAGTTAACGAGACATTTACTGGTGTAAACGAGAAACCAGGAGGCAGATTTGTTGGTGCTGGTGCATCAACCATTAAACTACCTAACCTATCTATATAACCCCTTTGTAAATTGCGTTTAAAACTATCTGGCTTGTTGGCCGAAAAAATGGTCCCGCGTAAATCGGTAAACAACTCAGGCATGCTATAGGCCGAAGCACCATTTTTAGTCTCATTGTCTAACATTCTGCTCAATCTTGCAGCAGTAAAAATGCTGTTTATTGTTCCTGTTTGAACGCTTTTTATTCTGTTTAACAAAGTTCCGTTATCAAACTTGTTTAACTGTTCGCTATGAATTAGCCAAAGAGGGGTATTGAATAATTGTTGGTTTAAGAACGAAATAGCTTCTTTTTGCTTGGCTTTAGAGATGTAATTATAAACGGCACCAGCTTGGTCGTAAGTTTTAAAATTTTCGCTCAAGCCACCAACGTTAAAAGTTACGTGACCCATATATCTGTTAAATTGACCAATAACTTCGCCATATATTTCGCTTAAGTTGCTGAAATCTTTACCAGCTTCGTAAGTCCATTTTTCTACATTAGGTAAAATGCGCTTTAAGTTGGCAATACCATAAGTACTTGCTTTCATGGCATTATCACCTAAATCTTCACTCTGATCGCGTGGATCGTAAGCATTACCTTGTCGGCCATAAAAATACAATGGATTTCCGGCTTTTGCTTTGGTCCAAACGTTTAGTTTTTCTTTTTCTTGCTCGGCAGTTAAGTTGCCTGGAAACCATGAATAACCCCATTTAACAGACCATTTGTCGTATTCGCCTATGCCTGGAAACATTCTTACTACCCCATCGCCCGGTTGTGCAACATAGTTAAAACGTGCATAATCCATAATAGACGGCGCCGTTGCGTATTTATCAGTAAATGTTTTAGAGCGCAACGAATCAACAGGATAAGCATAGCTTGAACCAAAGTTGTGTGGCAAACCTAAGGTGTGTCCTATTTCGTGAGACGAAACAAAACGAATTAATTCTCCCATTTGTTGGTCGCTAAACTTTGCCTTGCGTGCCTCTGGGTTGATTGCGGCTGTTTGTACAAAAAACCAGTTTCTTAGCAAGTTCATCACATTGTGATACCAGCCAATATGAGTTTCTAAGATTTGTCCAGTGCGTGGATCAGAAACGTGTGGTCCGTATGCATTGGCAATATCCGACGCAAAATAACGTACTACTGAGTAGCGAGAGTCTTCTACGCTAAACTCGGGATCTTCTTTAGCGCTTGGCGCTTCTTTTCCAATAATTGCGTTTTTAAATCCAGCGGCTTCAAAAGCTACTTGCCAATCGTTTATCCCTTTTATTAAAAATGGCACCCATTTTTTAGGAGTTGCTGGATCTATATAAATTACAATTGGTTTTATGGGCTCTACTAACTCACCGCGTTTGTAAGCCACAGTGTCTTTAGGTACTAAACTCCAGCGGTGAATGTATGCTGTGCGTTCTGCTTTTTGAGCATCCGTTCCGTAATCTGTTTGTCCTTGTCCAAAAAAACCAACCCTTGGGTCCATGTAGCGTGCTTTTGCGGGGGTTTTTGGCAATAACAACATTGAAGTGTTAAACTCAAAAGTGATGGCGCCAATACTGTTGTCAATAGGCGATTCTACAGATTTATAAGTCTTGGTCGTTACCACCTCAACATTGATAGGAAAAGTTTTAATGGTGTCTACATAAGATCTACCAGCATCAAACATGGATGTTTTATATGCTTTTCTTAGCTCATCGGTAGCACTAATAGCCATGATGTCGCCATTATAAAAATCGGTTACATCAATTACAACCCCTGTAGTATCTTTATTGTAAGCTTTAATGTCAAACGAAGCTAAAATGCTCGATAAATTTGAGTTTTTAACAGATTGATACATATCAGATTTTTCACTTGCACGTACCGCATAACTAGGGACGCGGATAAATATTTGTTTACCTCGGCGTTCCCATTGCCAAACCTGCTCGTTTAGCTGCTCGCCACCGTATTGTTGGTTACCAACTTTTACACCAGCAGGCACTTTTGCCAAGCGAGTTACGACTAGCATTTCTCGATTTAAAATAGAATCTGGAATTTCAAAGTACCATTTATCTTCTACTTTGTGTGTTTTAAACAAACCTGTTTTGCTTTTTGCTTTGGCAGTAATTACTTCAGCAAAAGGTTTAATGCCTTCTTTTTTAGGCGCAGCAGGAGGGGTTGGCGCAGCCACAGGAGGAGCGGTTGTGGGTTGCTTTTTCTGTGCCAGCGCAACGTTGCCTGCAAATGCACATAAAACAACTAAACCCGCAATTGCGAATATTTTTTGGTTTTTTATCATGGTTTTATTTTTATATAGTTTGGTATTATTTAGCTAAATTAGAACTGTATGCGCAAAAACAAAGGGAGTATCTAAAAAGTTACCAAAAAAAGACAAAATTTTAAAAAGCCGACTCGATAATTTAACAAGAATAAAAATTAAGTTCTTTGTTTTTAAAAAATTGATGGTATTTTGCTAGCGGCAATTTGTAAGTATAAATTTTTGTGCCACAGTCATGATACTGATAATAAATAACTTAAAAATGTACCGAAAAACAGTGGGCTAAAGTATTTTTTATTTAATACATATTTATTAAACTTTAACGAAACCTAAACCGTAAAAAATGAAAAAAATAAAAGCGCAAGCGTTGTGTTTGTTTTTGCTGATAGCAGTTAGCTCCTGTTCTACAAATAAATTTATTGCCAAAAAGGTAAAACACGAAATGGCCACGGCACAGCTTGGGGCTAATTATCAGGTTGGTTTTGCCCTTTACGATTTGGCAAAAAAAGAAATGATTTATCAGCAAGATGCCAATAAATACTTTACACCGGCATCAAACACTAAGCTCTTTACGTTTTATGCGGGACTGAAAATGACACCCGATTCTATTCCTTCATTGCGTTATGTAACCCAAGGGGATTCGCTTGTTTTTTGGGGAACAGGTGACCCAGCTTTTCTGCACACCCAATTAAAAGGCCAAAAAGCGTTTGATTTTTTAAAGCAAAGCGACAAAAAACTGTTTTTTTCTCCAAACAGATATACAGGAGATTTTTATGGCAACGGTTGGCAATGGGATGACTATAACGAGTATTATCAACCCGAAATTAATGAACTTCCAGTGTTTGATAATGTGATTTTAGTAAGGGGGTCAACTGCAGGAAAAATGCTTATTTCTCCTCAAAGTTTTGCTTCTTGTTTTACAAAAGACAGTGCCAACACAAAAGCGTTTAAAGTAACAAGAGATTTTAACAGCAATAAATTTACTTACCCAAAAACAATTATTCCCGTAAACTATGTACAACAAATTCCTTATAAACTTAGTGCGGCTACTACGGTAAATCTTTTGTCAGATACTTTAAAAAAGTATGTTGGTATAATAAATATGCCGATGCCAAAAAACGCAAAGACCATTTACGGTGCCAAAAGCGATTCTGTTTTTAAACAAATGTTGCTGCCAAGCGACAATTTTATCGCCGAACAGCTTTTGTTGGTATACAGCAACCAATTGGGACAAGAACTGAGTTCGCAAAAAGCCATAACATATATTCAAAAACAATACTTATCGGCATTGCCTGATCCGCCAAAATGGGTAGATGGATCGGGGCTTTCTAGGGGAAATTTATTTACCCCAAGAGATATGGTTAAACTTTTGGAATTGATTTACGCCGAAGTAAACAACCCACAAAAACTTTTTTCGTTGCTGCCTGCTGGCGGAAAAACGGGAACCTTAAAAAATGCATATCCTAAAACCGATACTCCATTTGTTTTTGGTAAAACAGGAAGCCTTTCAAATAATCATAACCAAAGTGGATACGTGCTCACCAAATCAGGGAAAACGTTAATTTTTTCGTTTATGAACAACAATTTTGTACAACCTACGTCCGAAGTAAGGAAAGAAATGGTGCGCATAATTACTTATATACACGATAACTTTTAAGATGAAAAAAATAAAGCTGATTATTTTCTTTTTGCTCATTGCACAGGTTTTACATGCGCAAGATCAACTGGTTTACCAAAGCAAAAACCTGCCAAAGCCCGATACAACATGGGTTTTTAAACCAAAAAACTATAAAAACCTGCAAAAAATGCCAGTTATTTATTTGCTTCATGGTTATAGTGGAAATTACAAGCAATGGGATAATATCATGAATGCCCAAAAATATGCCGACGAATATGGTTTTATCATTGTTTGTCCGGATGGGCTTTTTAGTAGCTGGTATTTAAATAGCCCTGTCCAACCAAACTCGCAATTTGAAAGCTTCTTTTTTGGCGAGCTTTATCCGGATATTCAGCATAAATATAAAATCGACCAACAAAATGTTTTTATTACGGGTTTAAGCATGGGTGGGCACGGCGCTTTGTCGCTTTTTATCAAACAGCCTAATCTTTTTAGTGCTGGCGGAAGTACCAGCGGCGTGGTAAGGCTAACCGATGGTTTTGGAAAATATGCTTTGCCTGATTTGTTGGGCAATCCTCCAAAAAACGACGTAATTTGGAAAAACTATTCAGTTTTAGAAAATATAGACAAGTTAAAAGGAAGCAATAAAGCAATTATTTTTGACTGTGGCGCTGCAGATGTTTTTTACGAAGGCAACAATTTGCTGAAACAAAAATGTGATTCACTAAAAATAAACGCCACGTATATTTCTCAGCCCGGTGGGCACAACAGAAATTATTGGCAAAAGGCCATCATGCAGCAATTTGCTTTTTTTAAAGCTCAGGTAAAACCATAAAAAGTACAAACACACGGGTGCAAAAAATAAAATTTCAACAGCTGCAATCGCCTTTGGCCGCTCAAATCAAATTAAATGGGCACGAGTATTTGTACTTTGGAGGCACAGCTTATTTAGGCATTCCCCAAAACCAAGAGTTTTTGGCGAATTATGTAAAAGGAATTAAATATTTTGGCTTAAACAATGGCACTAGCCGAGGCAATAATGTTCAACTTGGCATTTACGACGAAGCAGAAGCGCATGCCGCAACTATGTTTGGCGCCCAAGCGGCTTTGATAACATCGAGCGGATATTTGGCAGCACAACTAGCTGTAAAAAGCCTTTACAACTGGGGTAAGGTTTCTTATGCGCCCAATACGCATCCCGCACTTTGGCGCAATGAAGAACAAGCCAATAACGATAAGTTTAGCGATTGGTCAAAAACAATCGTAAACGAAATTAATAGCAGCGATACTGAAAACTGGGTGCTTATTAGCAACAGCATGAATAATCTTTTTCCCGAAAAATACGACTTCTCTTTTGTCCAAAAATTAAACAAAAAAGTGCTTTTGATTGTGGATGACTCTCATGGTGTTGGAATAAACAATAATGGAAAAGGTGTTTTTGCAGAAATACCACGTACAGATAATGTTGAAGTGTTGGTCGTTGCCTCTATGGCTAAGGCCTTAGGCGTGGATGCGGGGTTAATTTTAGGTTCACAAAAAACAATAGACTTTTTGAAACAAACGCCAGGTTTTTTTGGTGCTTCACCTCCTGCTGCTGCTGGTCTGTACGCTTTTATGCACAGCGAAAAAATTTATCTACAACAATTAAATGAGCTGCAAAACAAATGTAGTTTTTTAGCTAACAGGTTAGCTCAAGAAGGAGATTGGCATTTTATAACCAATTTTCCTGTTTTTTTAGCTAAAAATGCAGAACTTAGTAACAAACTTTTAAAACATGATATTTTAATTTCGTCGTTTCCTTACCCAAACTCAAACAGCGAAATTATAAATAGAATTGTATTAAGTAGTTGGCATACTGCAGCCCATATCAATAAACTGGCGATACATTTATAATAAAACACATAACCAAAATGAAACGAATTTTATTTGTCCTTTCTTTCCTATTATTTATCCATCAAAGCGTAAATGCGCAAAAAACTTTAAAAGTATGGGTGGTTAGGCATGCCGAAAAAATCACTTCAGACCCTAATGAGAAAGACCCTGAACTTTCGGCAGAGGGATCTCAAAGAGCAGAGGCATTGTTAAAATTGCTGAAAGGCGAAAGCATAGACTCAATTTTTGTAACAGCTTATAAAAGGACAAAATTAACCGCTTTTCCGCTTGCTGATAAAGTTGGATTAGCCATGAAAACGTACAGCCCTGCCGACCAAAAGGCTTTTGCCAAACAATTATTAGCTAATGCGAAAGGCAAAAAAATATTAATCGTTGGGCACTCAAATACAGTTTTGGATGTGATAGAGTCGTTTGGCGCCAAAAGACCCGTACAAGAAATAAAAGACGACGAATATGATTATGTTTTTGCGCTTACGATAAAAGATGGAAAGGCAGAAGTGAAGGTAGGGCACTATGGCAAAACCAACGAAAAAAAACAGGGTAATTCCAAATAAAAAAAAGATACGGTAAGCTATTGCTTTAATAACTGTGGCTATTTCATGTAAAAATCAATCGCTTGTATGCTTTCGTACAATCCTTTCAAGTTTTAAAATATCAAAGGGTTTTGTTAAATAATCTTCCGCTCCGGCTAGTTTAGCTAAGCTCTCTATATCGTTGTTTGCCGAAAAATAAATAACAGGAATATGTTTTAAAATAGGGTTTTTTTTGAGATTTTGGGTGGCCACAATACCCCCAATATCAGGAATCCAGTTGTCCATCAAAATTAAATCTGGCATGAAACCCAATACTTGCTCCTCTATGTTATTGGATGTTTGAGAAGACTTTACTTCGTATCCTGCGTTTTTTAAAATTATAGTACATAGTTCTAAAATATCTGCGTTATCATCAAAAAGCAATATTTTTTTAGTCATTTCAAAGAATTAAAATGTTTAGATTTTTATAAACCCAACATATGATTTCCAAAGAATTAAAACAGATAATTCTTTGAAATGTTTTTTAGTAAATTTTTTACTACAAGGTTTTAGGCGTTAAAAGCAGTAATGGCTAAATCTATTCGGTTTTTTACTGTTGTTGCGCCTAGTAAAACGGCAATGTCAAATACGCCAGGGCCAAATTTCCCGCCCACAAGCATTATTCTAAATGGCAACATAAGTTCACCAGGTTTAAAACCCCTAGTTTCTGCTAAATCCTTAAACTCCCCCTCCATTTGTTGGGCGTTTAAATTGGGCGTTATATTTTGGCTAAATTCTTTGAAAAAAGAAGCTTTTTCTGCGCTCCATTTGGGTTTAACCGAGGCAATATCGTAGGCTTCGGGGTTTGTAAAAAAGTAGGAGCTTTGTGGGCCAAAATCGCCCAACAAATTGCAGCGGTCTTTTACAAGGTCAATTACCGTCAGCAAAAGCGATTTATTTTCAACAGTTATGTTTTCTTTAGCGAGCACTGCACTTACGTCGTTTTTAAGGCCTGCTGCCGAAGTATTTTTTATCCATTCGTGGTTGTACCATTTGGCTTTTTCAAAGTCGAATTTAGCCCCTGCTTTACTGATACGCTCTATAGAAAAGCTTTCAATCAGTTCGTTTAAAGTAAAAATTTCTGTATCAGAGCCGTCGTTCCACCCTAGCATGGCCAAAAGATTTACAAAAGCTTCGGGCATAAATCCCAATTCTTTAAAACCTTTAGTTAAGTCGCCCGTTTTAGGGTCGCTCCAGGTCATGGCATAGACTGGAAAACCTAAACGGTCGCCATCGCGTTTGCTGAGTTTTCCGTTGCCATCTGGCTTTAATATCAGCGGTAAGTGAGCCCATTTTGGCATTTCTGCTTCCCAGCCTAAATACTTCCACAATAAAAGGTGTATTGGTGCAGAGGGCAACCATTCTTCCCCCCTAAAAGCGTGCGAAATTTCCATAGCTTTATCATCAACCACGACTGCCAGATGATAGGTTGGCATCCCGTCTGCTTTGAGTAAAACTTTATCGTCAACTAGGTTGGTGTCAAAAGAAACTAAGCCTCTTATCATGTCTAAAAAAGAAACCGTTTCATTTTCCGGCATTTTTATGCGCACAACATAAGGGGTTTGTTGTGTTAATAAATCGTCAACTTCGTTTGAAGTTAGGGTTAAAGAATTGCGCATTTGCATTCGCGTTTTTTGCCCATACAAAAAGTTGGGTTGTTCGTTTCTTTTTGCATTTAATTCTTCGGTGGTATCAAAAGCGTAATAGGCATGCCCAGAGGCTACAAGTTGTTCGGCATATTGTTTGTAGCTTTCTTTTCTTTCACTTTGGCGGTAAGGACCAAAGGCACCGGGGGTTTGTGGGCTCTCGTCAGGCGCTAGTCCACACCAGTTTAAGCAGTCTACAATATATTCTTCTGCGCCTGCTACAAAACGTGTTTGGTCTGTATCTTCTATTCGCAAAATAAATTTACCGTGGTTTTTTTTTGCAAACAAGTAGTTAAACAAAGCGGTTCTAACACCGCCCAAATGCAAGCCTCCCGTTGGGCTTGGCGCAAATCTTACTCTAATATTATTTTCCATTACAAATGCAAAGATATATTTTTTAGCTTGTTTACGTTTCTAATGGTTTATTTTTGATTGCTATTTTGTATTTTGCCCGCTCGGTTATGAACCCATATCAAAAAAAGCGTCGTTGGAAATTCTTTTTACTTTTCTTTGCCATTGTTATTGGCGGAGCATCTGTTTTTTATTCTGATTTTTTTGTGAAGAAAATGGAACGAGAGGAGTCAACACAATTTAAGCTTTGGGTAAAGGTTAATGAGCAGCGAATGAAAATGTACGATAATGAGCAATTTATCGATGTGTTTGAGATTATTCAAAAAAACACAAAGATGGATGTAATTATCACCAAAAAAGATGGTTCTATTTATTTGTGGGATGGATTGGACAGCACTAAAACGTTATATAGAAGCGACGAAAAAAGAACATACGATTCGCTATATTTTGTAAGGCAACTTGATAAAATGAAAATTCAGCACCAGCCCGTTGCCATGCAAGGAATTGATGGCGAAAAGCTGACGGCTTACTATAAGGATTCGTTTATTTTAACACAGTTGCGGTTTTTTCCATATATCCAACTGGGCGTTATCGCTTTGTTCTTATTAACGGCTTATGTGGCTTTTAGTTCGGCTCGAAGAGTTGAGCAAGACCAGGTTTGGGTGGGCATGGCTAAAGAAACCGCCCATCAATTGGGAACACCAATTTCGTCGCTAATGGCTTGGGTAGAACTTATCAAATCTAGATTTAACGCCGAAGAAGATCCTTTGATTGCTGAAATGGAAAACGATGTTTATCGTTTAGAAATCATTGCAGACCGTTTCTCAAAAATTGGCTCTAAACCTATTCTTGAAGATCATGTGGTGTTTTTGGTGGTCGAAAAATTTGTAACTTATTTTAAAGCGCGTGCTTCCGACAAAATCAAATTTGCACTAAATGGCGATAAACAGGTTCGTGCGCTGTTAAGCGTGCCCTTGTTTGATTGGGTCGTCGAAAATTTATTGAAAAATGCCGCAAACGCCATTGATAACGAAGGAACAATTACCATTGCTATTGTTGAAAATCTAGCCAAAGAAGAGGTTTTTATTGATGTAACAGATACGGGAAGAGGCATTGCTCGCTCTAAATTTGATGCCGTTTTTCAACCGGGTTACACTACGCGAAAACGCGGATGGGGATTAGGCTTATCGCTTACCAAAAGAATTATAGAAAATTTCCATAACGGACACATTTTTGTAAAGGAATCGGAGTTGGGCAAGGGCACAACTTTTAGAATAGTTTTAAAAAGCAGTATCACTTATGAATCAACCTCAAATACAGGACTACCCCGAGTGGGCTAAGCCATACATTAGTGTAGTGCAGGGCGATGTAATAGAAGTCTTGGAAAAACAAGCCACAGATTTTGCCGCTTCCATGCACAATTTAATCGAAAAAGCCGACTATGCCTATGCGCCAGGCAAATGGACGATTAAAGAAATGATAGGTCATATTATTGATACGGAGCGCATTTTTGCCTATCGCATGTTAAGTTTTGCCCGCAACGAACAAGCCGCTTTGCCAGGTTTTGACGAAAATCAATATGTAGAAATTGCGCATTTTAAAGACCGAAGTTTGTTTAGTTTGTCGGAAGAGTTTGCTTTACTAAGAAAGGCAAATTTATACCTTATCAAATCGCTAAACGAAGAAGAGTTAAATAGAACCGGAATTGCCAGCGGCAAAAGCATCTCTGTTAGGGCAATGTTGTATATACTTGCGGGGCATGTTATTCATCACGAGAACGTAATTAAGGAGAGATATTTATGATTTGGTTTAAGGAGTTTACGGTAGAGTCCCTGAACGATAGGCCAAAAAATCATATTGGAGGGGTTTTAGGTATAGAATTTACAGAAATAGGCGAAGATTTTTTATGTGCTACCATGCCTGTCGACGAGCGCACACACCAACCTGCGGGTATTTTGCACGGCGGTGCTTCGGTGGTTTTGGCAGAAACTTTGGGGAGTATCGCTTCTTACATGTGTATAGACCCAACAAAATTTATTGCAGTGGGTTTAGAAGTAAACGCTAACCATTTGCGGCCGGTAAGTTCGGGATTTGTAAAAGGAATTTGCAAGCCCATACATATTGGCGCAAAAACGCATATCTGGGAAATTAAAATGTATAACGACAGAGGTAAAATGAATTGCATTAGCCGATTAACCGTTGCCATTATCAAAAATACAATACAAGCTTAAAAACAGACATCCCTTTGTGATTTAATTCATTATTAATTTAAATTATGAAACGTATTTTATTTTCAGTGTTGGCCGTTACTTTATTTGCATGCAGCCCAACCCCAAAACCCCTCACGGGTATTACAGAAAAAGCAGAAGTAACCAACCTTAGTGCCGGAGGCGATAAGGACGAACATGGGTGCCTTGCTGCTGCAGGATACACATGGTCTGTTTTAAAAAACGACTGTATTCGTGCTTTTGAGCAACATAAGCTCATGCCAACCGAACAAGAGGGAATATCGGTTCTGGCCGCTTTTTTCTTATTTAATGCCGACGAAACTAAGGCCGAACTGTTTTTGCCAAACGAAAAAAAGGGTACAGTTTTACAGCGCAGCGGAACAGAAGGCAATTATGTTTGGAAAAAAGACGATTTAGAACTTTTTAGCCGGAAAGGCTATGTGCTAAAAAAATCGGGCAAAACTATTTTTCACGGGCAATAACATAAAAAAGCAAAAAAAATCATCAAATTTGCCCAAAATAACGGCACATAAATATTTGGAATGACTAAAGAAGAGGCGTTTTACATCGGTTATATTACCAAAACAAAAGGTTTAAAGGGAGAAGTACAACTGTATTTCGAATTTGAAGATTACGAATCTTTGGAGCTAGACGTGGTTTTTGCAGAAATGAATGGTAAAATGGTCCCTTTTTTTGTCGCCACACATAAAATATACCCCAATAGTACAGGTCTTTTTTATTTTGATGATATTGATCATATCGACAAGGCACAGGCTTTGCTTAAAAAGAAAATTTATTTACCATTAAGCAAGATGCCAGAACGTGATGATGATGAGTTTTTTTATACCGACTTGAAAGGTTTTATCGCTGTTGACGAAACCTTGGGCGAATTGGGCGAAATTATAGCAGTAAACGAATACCCACAGCAATTTGTAGCCACCGTTCACTACAAAAACAGAGACATCCTTTTTCCATTAAATGAGGATTTTATTGTGGAAATAGACGACGAAGAAAACATTTTACACCTCGATTTGCCTGAAGGCCTTTTGGATATTTATTTAGACAGCGAAATACTTTTGTAAAGTATATTAATCTTTTAGTCAAAAATATTTGACATTGTTGTCAATTTTGTTTTACATTTGTTCAAACAAAATTTACAACATGAAAAAAACATTATTATTGCCCAACAACTACAAGGTAATTGGCTGGGTTACTTTTTTACTATTTACGGCTTTAGGCTTGTCTTGTATGTACTTGGATTTTCAAATTCCAGGTTTTCAGTTCTTTTATCCCAAAGAAAATAGTTTTTTGGACTTTAGAGATTACAACCTCACCAATGAGTTTGCCTTAACCGGTATTGTTGTGGGTTTACTAATGGTGGCGTTTGCCAAAGAAAAAACAGAAGACGAATATATTTTGCAGCTAAGGCTCAGGTCGTGGCAATGGTCTATTTTAATCAGCTACATTATTTTAATTATACTCAACTTTAGTGTTTATGGAACTGATTTCTGGATGGTTTTAGTGTATAATTTATGGACACCACTTATTGTATTTATCATTAAATTTAACGTTTGTTTATATAAATTGAGAAGAGAGGGTGTTGATGATGAAAAATAACTTAAAGGTACAACGAGCCATTAAAAATATAACTCAAAGCGATTTGGCCGATTTGATAAAAGTTTCTCGACAAACCATTAATACCATCGAATCAGGTAAATATGTCCCTTCTACGGTTTTGGCACTAAAAATGGCCAAAGTTTTTGGTGTTTCGGTTGAAGAAATTTTTAGCTTGGAAGAACAAGATTGATTGAGCATGGGGTTTGGAGCTCAAGGAAGAAACGATTGGCATCACAGACTCAGTACTCCCAACTTTAGACTCAGTACTTAATTTCTATATTTGCAAAATGCGTTTCGATATCATTTCCGTATTACCCGATTTATTAACGAGCCCTTTTGCGCACTCTATTTTACAAAGAGCACAAAAAAAAGGAATTGCTCAAATTGTAGTACATAACCTAAGGGATTATGCTACCAATAAACAAAAAAGTGTAGACGATTATCCTTATGGAGGCGGCAGCGGTATGATTATGTCTGTTGAGCCTTTTGCCGCTTGTATAGAAAAACTAAAAAGCGAACGAGACTATGACGAGGTAATTTTTATGAGCCCCGATGGCGAAACTTTTAACCAAACTATCGCCAATCAGCTTTCCACTTTGAACAATGTCATCATTTTATGCGGGCACTATAAGGGAATAGACCAACGTATTAGAGACATTTTTGTAACCAGAGAGATTTCTATTGGCGATTATGTGCTTTCGGGGGGAGAATTACCCGCAGCGGTGGTGGTAGATGCCGTTGTGCGATTGATACCTGGTGTAATAGGCGACGAAACTTCTGCTTTATCTGATAGCTTTCAGGGAGAATTGCTCGATGCGCCAAACTACACCCGCCCCGCAGATTGGCGGGGACATAAAGTGCCTGACATTTTATTGAGTGGCCACGAAGCAAAAATTAACGAGTGGCGGCATGAAGAAGCGCTAAAACGAACACAACTGCGCAGACCCGACCTTTTGGAATAGCCCAGCCATTGTGGAAAACCCCCAACGTGTTAAAAAATAAATTTATTTTCAAGTTCCCTTTTATTTTTAAAATATATTTCCTAATATTGCAGTCCGATTTTTAAACAACAAAAATCGGCTTAATAGCTTAAAATCATGGATTTAGTAAAATTTGTAGAAGAGCAGGTAATCGCGAAAAATGAGTTTCCTTCTTTCAAATCAGGAGATACCGTTAGTGTACACTATAAAATTCGCGAAGGTAATAAAGAACGTATTCAAATTTACCAAGGTGTTGTTATTCAACGTAACAGTGCTGGTGCGAACGAAACGTTTACTGTTCGTAAAATGAGTAATGGAGTAGGTGTAGAGCGTATCTTCCCTATCAATTCTCCAAACATCGAAAAAGTAGAGGTAAATAGTTACGGTAAAGTACGTAGAGCTAAGTTGTTCTATTTACGAGCGTTAACTGGTAAAGCTGCCCGTATCAAATCTTTAAGAAAATAATATTCTTAAAAATTCAAAATATAACCTTCACGATTAACTTCGTGGAGGTTTTTTTGTTTATATCTTTGTGGCACCAAATATAAAATTTAATGAAAGACTTACTTAAGAAATACGAAGAAAAACAACCCGAGATTGTTTTTGAGTGGAAAGATAAAGAATCTGAAGCCGAGGGTTGGGTTGTCATCAATTCTTTACGTGGTGGCGCTGCCGGTGGCGGTACGCGTATGCGCAAAGGCTTGGATAAACGCGAGGTAGAATCCTTGGCCAAAACCATGGAGGTAAAATTTACGGTGTCTGGCCCACCTATTGGAGGCGCAAAATCGGGAATAAACTTTGATCCCGCAGATCCACGTAAAAAAGAAGTTTTACAACGCTGGTATAAGGCTGTAATGCCGCTTTTAAAAACCTACTACGGTACCGGTGGCGATTTAAACGTAGACGAAATTCATGAAGTTATACCTATAACCGAAAGCTATGGGCTATGGCATCCCCAAGAAGGTGTTATCAATGGGCATTATCAGGCTCGAGAAAACGAACGCATACACCAAATTGGCCAATTGCGCTACGGTGTATCTAAAGTTTTGGAAGACTTAGCTTACACACCAGACATTAAAAGAAAATACAAAGTTGCAGATATGATTACTGGCTTCGGTGTTTCTGAATCCATTAGGCATTATTACAACATTTGGGGCGGGGAGCTGAAAGGTAAAAAAGCAATCGTACAAGGCTGGGGAAATGTTGCTGCCGCCGCAGGGTATTATTTGGCGCAACAAGGTGTTAAAATTGTAGGAATAATAGACCGAGTAGGTGGTCTAGTCAATCCTGAGGGATTTACCGAAGAAGAAGTTAAAACGTTATTTAACAACAGGTTAAACAACACTTTAGTGTCTGATCATTTAATTCCTTTTGCCGAAGCAAGTGAAAAAATATGGAAAGTTGGCGCCGAAATTTTTGTGCCCGCAGCCTCATCTAGGCTAGTACAACAAATCGAGGTAGACCAAATGATTAGCTGCGGTTTAGAGGTAATAGCCTGTGGAGCTAACGTGCCCTTTGCGGACAAAGAGATTTTCTTTGGTAGCATTATGGAGCACGCCGACAATAATGTTGCTGTTATACCCGATTTTATTGCCAACTGCGGTATGGCCAGAGTTTTTGCCTATTTGATGCAACGCAACATTGAAATGAGTGATGACGCGATATTCACAGACGCATCAGAAGTGATTAAAAATGCTTTGCAAAAAATTCACGAATATTCATCAACTAAAACAAAACTATCTAATTCTGCGTTTGAAATTGCATTGAAACAATTGGTATAATGGAAAACGACTTTTTTAAACAAATCTTTTTTGGCAATTCTCTACAATCTTATTGCTGGCTTGTAGGTGTCATTTTATTTGGGGTATTGTTTAAAAAAATTGTTTCTAGGTTTTTAAGCAAATTGTTATTTAAGCTTTTTACAAAACTTTCTGATGAAGTAAATGTAGAAACGTTTATTGAGATGTCATTAAAACCTATAGCTTTTTTTATATCTGTAGGCTCATTTTACATTGCCGTTAATCAATTAAATTATCCTTTAGAGGTGAAAATTGTTAATTATAGTCATTTAGTTAACGGCGCCAATGTGCGGCAAATTTTTACCCTTGGCCAGTTGATAGATAAACTATTTTTGTTTTTTATTTTACTGTCTTTCTTTTGGATTATTTTAAGGATGGTAGATTTTGTAGCCTATGTTTTTATGCGTAGGGCCGCCGCTACCGAAAACAGGACGGACGATCAATTGGTTCCCTTTTTAAAGGAACTTTTCAAGTTTATCATTTACTTTATTGGTTTTTTTGTGCTTTTGGGCTATGTTTTTGAGGTAAACGCCTTGAGTTTAATTACAGGCTTGGGCATTGGCGGTATTGCTATTGCATTGGCGGCTAAAGAAAGCTTGGAAAATTTGATTGCTTCTTTTACCATTTTTATAGATAAGCCCTTTACAATGGGCGATTTGGTAAGGGTAGATGGTGTAGAAGGCGTAATAGAAAAAGTAGGATTTAGAAGTACGGTTTTGCGCAGTACGGATAAAACTACATTTATCATCCCAAACAGGGCAATGATAGATGGTGTTTTAGAAAACCTGACGAGACGTAATTTTAGGAGAGTAGTTTTTACAATAGGCTTGATTTACGAGACTGACCCAAAGGTGATACAAAATATCATTCAAAACATTACTTCTTATTTGGATAAAAACAAACTCACAACCGACCAGCATGTAAATTTTGACGGTTTTGATGAATCGGCCTTAAAAATACAGGTGCTTTACTTGGTCGAAAATATAGATTTTGCCGAATACTTAAAGGTTAAAGAAACAGTTAACTTTAAAATTATAGAAATTGTAAAGCAAAACGAAGCCGAGTTTGCTTACCCTGTTCAGCGGCAGGTTATCGCTAAATAAAAAAAGGGGACCATTGATAGTCCCCTTTTTTTATTTTTTGCTCATTTTACTGTGGTTCGTCTTTTCTTTTTCTGACATGTTACAGCTTTTTTTGTCGCCTTTCTTTTTGCAACAAGCATCGCCAGGTTTACAAGATTTTTCTTTCGTTACAGTATTTGAAACTGTTTTTGGCTTAGTTTGTGCAATGGCAAATAGAGTTGCGCAAGCAAATAGCGCCAAAAAGGTTAATTTTTTCATAAAGATTTAAAATTTATATAGGTTAACTTAATTCTGCTAAAACGGTGATACCACCTTTTACTACTTGATTTAATTCAAGATTTACTTTTGTTCCGATAGGTAAAAAGACATCTACTCTCGACCCAAATTTAATAAAACCAAATTGTTCGGTTTGCACTACTTCATCGCCTTCTTTTACATACCAAACAATTCTGCGGGCTAAGGCGCCAGCAATTTGTCTAAATAGAACTGGTGTACCGTTTTTATGTTCTACAACAACAGTAGTTCTTTCATTTTCGGTACTCGATTTTGGGTTCCAAGCAGCCAAATATTTTCCTGGGTGATATTTAAAAAACTTTACCACACCAGATATAGGGTTGCGGTTAATGTGTACGTTTACCGGCGACATGAAGATGGAAACCTGTAAACGTTTGTCTTTAAAATATTCGCC
>CANHHZ010000021.1 GCA_947460275.1 Sphingobacteriaceae bacterium
ACCAAAACTATGGGATTATGCAGATAATGTGAATACCATAGATTTTTTAGGGACGCTTCATGGATAAAATCATTTTTTTAAATTCAACTATCAATTTGAAATGTTATTTTTGAGCAATGTATATCATCAAAGTTAAAGGCGTTGCCAAAATACCAGATTACGTACAATTAAGAGACGCTAAGTTTACTTTATTGGCTTATTTTAGGGTAGATAGACCCGATAAATCTTTAGAGAAACTTGGATTGGCCGACAAACAAGATTACATTATGAACATTATTAATGCCTTACCCTTTGGGCAGGTTACAAAATTAGAGATTTGATATGGCAGAAAACGCAGTAATTAACTTACAAAACATTGATGTTTTTCAACAAAAACACTTGGTTTTATCCAATGTAAACCTAAATATAGCCAAAGGCGAATTTGTATTTTTAATTGGCCAAACAGGTTCTGGAAAAAGTAGTTTGTTAAAAATTATTTATGGCGATTTGCATATTGGCAGCGGAATTGGTGCCATTGCCGGTTTCGACTTAAAAAATTTAACCGACAATGAGATCCCTTTTTTGCGCAGAAAATTAGGAATTGTTTTTCAGGATTTCCAACTTTTAAGTGATAGAACGATAGAACAAAACTTAGAATTTGTATTAAAAGCAACTGGCTGGACAGATAAAAACCTCATCAATGAGCGCATTAAGGATGTATTGGAAAAAGTGGGATTGCGCTCTAAACTTAAAAAAATGCCGCACGAAGTTTCGGGTGGCGAGCAACAACGTGTAGTTATTGCCAGAGCTTTGCTAAACAATCCAGAAATAATCTTGGCCGATGAACCAACAGGAAATTTAGATCCAGAGACCTCTCAAGAAATCCTACTTCTATTGAAACAAATTAGTCAAAATGGAACCGCAGTGATCATGGCTACGCACAATTACAATCTTATCCGGAGTTTCCCTTCTCGAATTATCAAATGCGAAAATGGAATAGTACACGAAGACGCGAAAATAGTTTAACTGTGCTGACAAAATTTTAGCAATCAGCCAATCTGTTCGGTAAAATGCAATTATAACTGACAGCATGGCTGATTTTAGGTATTGGCAAAGCTTTTGTAATTAACCAGAAAAACACGATTAAAAACATGTTTAACAAGAAAAAAAAGGAAGAAGAACCGATTATAGAAAATAATCAAACAACACCCGAAGCACAAACTCTAGAAAATTCAACTCTTGATACCGATTCGAACCTCGAAGCTGAACCAATTGTTGAACTTTCGCCAGAAGAAAAGCTAAAAGAAGAAAATACTGCGCTAAACGATAAATACCTGCGCTTGTTTGCCGAATTTGACAATTACAAACGTCGTACGCAAAAAGAACGCATAGATTTATTGCAAACTGCAGGTAAGGATGTTGTGGTTTCTTTATTACCTATTTTAGACAATTTTGAACGTGCACTTAAAGCTACAGAAAGTACCAATGAAGTGGGCCCTATTCGTGACGGAATTATTTTAGTTCAAACTCAGCTAAAGAATATTTTAGGCCAAAAAGGATTAAAAGAAATTGAAAGTTTAAGTGCGGTTTTTGACACAGATTTACACGAAGCGATTACAAAAATACCTGCTCCATCCGAAGATTTAAAGGGTAAAGTAGTTGATGAACTAGAAAAAGGATACACCCTAAACGACAAAGTTATTCGCTTTGCAAAAGTGGTAGTAGGCAGTTAATACAATGAGCAAGAGAGATTTTTACGATATATTGGGCGTTGCCAAAAGCGCATCGGCAGAAGAAATTAAGAAAGCTTACCGCAAGCTAGCTATTAAATATCATCCCGATAAAAACCCGGACGATAAAGCTGCTGAAGAAAAATTTAAAGAAGCAGCCGAAGCTTATGAAATACTAAGCAACCCAGAAAAGAAACAACGTTACGATCAATTTGGACACGCAGGTGCTGGTGGCGGTGGTGGCTATGGTGGTGGCGGTATGAACATGGAAGATATCTTTAGCCAGTTTGGCGATATCTTTGGTGGCGGGGGCGGAAGTCCATTTGAAAGCTTTTTTGGTGGCGGTGGTCAATCTCGCGGTGGTGGCGGTCGTAGAGTAGCTAAAGGTAGCAATTTACGTATCAAAGTTAAACTCACCTTAGAAGAAATTGCACACGGCGCCGAGAAAAAAATTAAAGTTAGCAAGCAAATAAGTTGTCAAACCTGTGACGGTACAGGCGCAAAAGATAAATCATCGGTAAGCACTTGTCAAACTTGTGGAGGTAGCGGCGCAGTACGCAGAGTTACCAATACCATTTTGGGACAAATGCAAACCACAGCAACCTGCCCTACCTGCCAAGGCAGCGGACAACAAATTACAGCCAAATGTACTACATGCCATGGCGAAGGCACCACTCGTGGTGAAGAAACCATTTCCATAAATATTCCTGCTGGCGTAAGCGAAGGTATGCAACTGAGCATGTCGGGAAAAGGTAATGCAGCACCACACGGTGGCATACCCGGCGATTTGATTATTTTAATTGAAGAGCTACCGCATGAAACTTTAAAACGTGAAGGTAATAACATTGTTTACGACTTGCACTTAAGTTTTATTGATGCCACTTTGGGTCATAGTGTAGAAGTGCCAACCATAGACGGAAAAGCAAAAATTAAAATAGAACCCGGCACACAAAGTGGAAAATTGTTGCGTTTAAAGGGAAAAGGTATACCAGAAGTAAACTCTTACCATCGTGGCGATCAAATTATACACGTAAACATTTGGACACCAAAGGTTTTAAACGCCGAAGAAAGAGCAATTTTAGAAAAACTCAAAGAATCTCCAAACTTTAAACCACAACCTGGTAAAAACGACAAAAGTTTCTTCGATAAAATGAAAGAATATTTCGAATAATAGATAAGCCAGCCCAAAAAGCTGGCTTTCTTTTTATAAAACCATTTATAACCAATTGCTGTTGATTGGTACATGAAATGGTAAATCAGTAGTTCGAGCTTTTATTATACAGATTGAAGAATTTTTTTCAATATGAAACAAAATACTATAAGAATTGCAACCCACCAAAAGCACCAGCAACTTTAACAACTAAACCCAATTGTAGCGAGCACAAAGCCGAGGAACGAGGCGAAGTAAAGCGAAAAGTGGGACTGAAATTGCGCTGAAATGCCTACTCTGTTTTTCTAATTTACCTTTGTATTTAGTAAATTTTAAACACGCATTTTTTGCTAAGCAATTTACAAAGCACCCAAATTAATCTGTAATTTTGGGAGTATAAAAGATAAATAGTTACTTATAAAAATGAGCATGAAAATAGCCGTAATAGACATTGGTACCAATACTTTTCATTTAATTATTGCAGCGCAAAGCGACGAAAAATTGGAGATTATTTACAAAACCAATGTGCCCGTAAAATTAGGTGAAGATATAACTAAAGACAATTTAATTATTGCTAATGCCTTTGAACGCGGCATAAATTGCCTTAAACAGTTTAAAGCGACCATTAATGAACACCAAGTTGATGTGGTAAAGGCCACCGCAACATCGGGGGTGCGCAGTGCAAAAAACGGAACCGGCTTTGTTGAAAGCGCTTGGGATGAAGCAGGTATAAAAATAGATGTCATTGATGGTGATGAAGAAGCTTCGCTAATTTACCAAGGTGTAAAATGGAGTGGCGCCATTGCAGGCAAATGCTTAATTATGGATATTGGCGGCGGAAGTACCGAATTTATTTTATGCGACGAAAAGGAATTAATTTGGAAAAAAAGCTACAACATTGGCGCAGCAAGGCTGATGCAGGCATTTTTTAAATCGGACCCGATTAATGAAATTGACAAAAACCAAATTTTAACGCATTTAAATCAGGAACTCATAGAATTAAAAACAATTTGCGAGGAGTTTAAACCCGAAACGTTAATTGGCTCGGCCGGTGCTTTTGAAACTTTTGCACAAATGTTGTTGCCAAATATTGACGTTAAAGCAATTAGTGCTGCAGATATTTCCTACTCAGCGTATCAAAAACTGAGTGAAAAATTAATTTCAGCCTCGCACCAAGAACGAGCGCAGATGGAAAATCTTATTCCACTGCGTGTAGATATGATTGTAATGGCAGGTATATTGACCAATTATGTGTTGGCCGAAATGAATATTAAACAAATAAAACTTTCTACCTACGATTTAAAAATGGGTGTTTTGCACGGTTTAAAAAAATAAATCAAATTATTTATATTTTAGCCAACGCTTGGTACAGTTTCTCGGTTGGCAAGCCCATTACATTGGTGTATGAGCCATTTATTTTGGAAACTACCACCAAGCCCCACCAATCTTGTACGCCATAGCTACCTGCTTTATCAAAAGGTTGGTAATTGTCTATATAAAAATCTATTTCGGCATCACTAACAGTTTTGCAGTGCACTTCCGATAAATCGTAAAAAGAATAAATTTGTTCATTTTTTACTAAAGTTACGCCTGTGTACACCTCATGTTTGGTGCCCGAAAGTTTGCGCAACATTTCTTGAGCATGCGCCCTATCATTTGGCTTGCCTAGTATTTCACTATTTAAAGCAACAATGGTATCAGCAGTAATTACAATTTGATTGTGTAGGGCGTTAAAAGCTTTAGCTTTTTTCTCAGCAATATAAACTGCAATATCAGCAGGTTGCATGCCTTCGGGATAACTTTCGTCAACTTCTTTGAGCTGAACAGTAAAATTTAAACCCATTAATTTTAACAATTCTTGCCGGCGTGGTGATTTTGAAGCAAGTACGATTGGAAAATTTTGCTGATACATCATTTAATTTTTCGCTAAAATAACAAAAGCGACCGTTAAGTCGCTTTTGTTATTAAATTTATTGAGAATTATTGGTTGCCACCGCCAGCCATACGCTCTCTCATCATTTTTTCTCTATCTGCTTTCACTTGATCTTGCCATGCTTTATATGCTTTTTTCTGATCATCGTTTAAAAATGCATTAACTTTAGCGTCAATATCAGCAGTCATTTTTTGCATTTTTTCCATCATAGCTTGTCTATCCCCACCGCCTGACATCATTTCATCACGCATTTTTTTCTGAGCTTCAACAGCTTCAGTGTAAACTGCCTGTGCTTTTGATTTCTGCTCATCGGTTAGTTTAACTTTTTCATCAAGTTGCTTTACTCTTTCTTCTGGATCAATTTGCATACGGCCACCACCTTGTCTTCCACCTTGTTGTTGTGCATTTGCAATTGCTACTACGCTAAGTAATAAAGCGCAAATCATTACTAATTTTTTCATTTTTTTTTGTTTTAAGTAGTTTGAAACGTAATCAACTTAAATTAATTAAGTCTATGCTTGTTAGAAGGTAAATTTAACAGAAAGTTTAATGGCTTTAAGTAATTTAATTGTTGCAAATTATTTACTGGCATCTACTGCCGAAAGATTTAAATCGACCCATTGCTGTTGTACTTTTAACACCTTTTCGATTACATCTCTAACGGCTGTTTGGCCTCCTTTTTTAGGCGAAATGTAATGAGATATTTGTTTAATTTCTTCGACCGCATCTGCCGGGCAAGTGGCAATACCTACCAACTGCATGACCTCAAAATCGGGCATGTCATCGCCCATATATAAAACTTGGTTTGGCGCTATCTTATTTTCGCCCAAATATTGTTCAAAAATTTCAACTTTATTACTTACACCCAAATAAACATGTTTCAATCCTAAATTTTGAAAACGAAGTTGCGTAGCTTGTCCGCTGCTGCCCGAAATGATGCAAATTTGGTAACCTTTTTTTAAAGCCAATTGCAGCGCATATCCGTCTTTAATATTAAAAGTGCGTAACAATTCGCCAGATGCAGAAGCCATTGCGGTACCGTCGGTCAATACGCCATCTACATCAAAAATAAAAGTGGTAATTGTTTTAAGCTTTTCTAAGAACATAGTGGAAGGTTAAAAGTTAAAAGTATAAAGTTACTCCGAACTCAAGACTTAGTACTCAAGACTAATCCTGATTATCTCTCCACTCGTAAACCCAAGCAGACTGTATTTGTTCTAAATGGCCCTCGTTGCTCTCTTCGCGTGTACCTTTAAAATTTGGCAATTCAAGTACCCATTCCAATAATTCGGTAAAACGAATGCGGTAGATTTTAGGTTCGTTAAAATCGTTACCAAATTTTTCGTAAAGTTCTTGTGCAATATCTTCATGGTCATTCCAGTAAATAGGCAAGGAAAATTTATCGCTGTTCATCATAATTATTGTAATGTTTAAAGGTTATAACGTTAAAATGTTAATTGAAAACCGTTTATAAAAATATTGACAATTTAGTGTCCTAAAAATTCAGACTGATCTGGAATAGTGACTTCAATATTGCCATTTAAAACTACACATTGGCATGCCAAACGCGAAGTTATTCGTGGTCTAATCGCCCTATCAATAAAATCTTCTTCTTTCTCAGAAATTTCTTGCACATAATCCATCCCCATATTTACATAAATATGACAGGTGCTACAACCACAAACACCACCACAATTGTGTTGCAATGCTATGCCATTGTCTAAACAAACGTCCAAAACATCTTCTCCAGCAGCAATGGGCAATTCCACAGGTGATTTCCCTGCTTCTTCAAAATTTATTTTTAATTTAAAAATACTCATAATAGTTTTCAAAAGTAAGCAGCTAAAACCGAAAAAAATAATTATCTAGTTTTTTTAATGCTATCACTTAACGTTTTATATATATTTAGCAAATGGGGTTGTTTTAATAACAACTCTTCGTGCTTTTTTAATGTATCCTCGTCGTTTCTAATGGCCGGACCGGTTTGTACTTGCAAAGGTAAGGCTTGCTGCACTTTGTTTGCCGTTTCGGCAATTAACGGTCTCAATAGTTCAAAATCTAATTGGTTGGTTGCTAAAATTTCTTCCGCCAATGCGTACAAATGATTGGTAAAATTACAAGCAAATACCGCTGCCAGATGCAATATTTTACGTTTTTCGCTATCAACCTCCCTCACATTATCGCTTAACTTATTGGCAAGTAATTTTAAGTTACCTAAGGTGTTTTGGTTATTTGCCTCTACACAAATTGGAATGTTTTTAAAACTTACTGCTTTACTTTTCGAAAAAGTTTGCAAAGGATAAAACACACCGTAATCGGTTGATAAACCACCAAACACATTTAAGTTTACTGCGCCAGAAGTGTGAACAATTGTCCCTTTTAAATTAACTAGTTTTTTAGCGATATCTGGTATGGCGTCGTCTTTAACAGAAATTATGTAAAAATCAACATTTTTATCAATTTCGTTAAGTTGCTTTATTGGTTTTGCATTTACCAACTTTGCTAAAGAAACTGCATTTTGGTAAGTATTAGACCAAATTTGTGTAATTTCTATATCCGCTTTGAGTAATGCCTTAGCCAAATGCGAAGCAACATTTCCGGCGCCTATAACTACAACCTTCATCGTTAATTTGTAGCGAGTTCTTTTCGTCTTCTAAAAATAGAAATCACAAACCCAACAACCATCACAATCGTACCAATCCAGTATAAATTAATAAACGGAAACTCGATAGATTTAAATACCAACCAATCTTTAGCCTGTTGAGGTTTTTCGTAAATCTGTATTTCAAATTTTCCTTGCTCAGGAATAATCTTTGTAAATCTAAAACGTAATCCCAAATCGTCAATGGTTCTAGCAAAATCGAAAGTATTGTTTCCTTTTACCAAAAACAAAGGCTCTGTTTTATAAATTTTACCACTTACATTTATTTCTAAAGGTAAACCAACAGCTAAATCGCCTGGCGCAATCACCAAATCTTTTACCACAGGTTGCTTATTGATAGATTTTACGGTTAACACACCACTGCTGGTATGAATGGTATCGCCAATGGCAAGCGTTACAATACGTGGCGCTTTGTAATTTTCTTCTTCAGTATGTCCATCATGCGAACCATGCTCTTCCTTTTTATCTGCAGCGCTGGTAATGTGAGTGTAAATATCTGTTGTTAAATAATGTTTGGTATCTGGCGAAGCGATTAAACCCATTTTATCGTTAGACTGAATACTTGGCTGTACTTCAAAATTTTCTTTAATATTACCTTTGGCGTCAATAATTTTAAAATTTAAAGTATAATAAGTGTTCGGAGCAATAGTGGTATCACTGGTGTAAGTTACCGTGTATTTACCCATTTTTTTAGGCTCATTTTTAAAAAGCATAATATTTTCGCCCGGCTTGGCTGCTTTTTCAAAATCTTTTACTGGGATATAATTGGTTTCGTTTATAGATATAGGATTACTTGTTGCCGCAGAAACTAATGCCCCTAACAACAAAATAGCAAAACCAATGTGTGCCACTGCCGAACCCACCAATTTATTACCCTTGGATACAAATGCATTAGACAATAATCTTGCATTAGAAAGTATAGCGAACAAACAGCTAAAAGTTAGCAAAATATACATTAAGTTGGAATAAACACCTGTAAACCAAACAAACGCACCTGTAAAGACAAGCGCAAACACCAACGACGAAATTAAGCTACTATAAAATTTACGTGGATCGGTTCTTTTATATTTCAGAAACTGAGAAAAACCTGAAATTAAGGCTACTAGAACTGCAAATGGAGCTTGCCATTGGTTATAAAATCTAACTGCATCTTTTATTGGGGCATAATTGGTACCAAAAGCTTTGTTAAACACAGGTACTGAGGTAGCAAATATAATATGGATGCAAGAAACAGTGAGTACTAAAGCGCCAATAAACATCCAAAACTCTCGCGAATAAGTTTCTTCATCTTTTTGAGTAATGGGTAATTCTTTCCATCTCACAATGATAAAATAGACACTTAAAAACAAAAACACGACATTGTAGGCAATCAATTGGCCAAACATTCCTAAATCTGTAAATGAGTGTACGGAGGTATCGCCTAAAATACCGCTTCTAGTTAAAAAAGAGGCGTATAACACCAACAAGAAACTAATTAAAACCAATACTATGGCCGTAAAATAAGCATGGCCTGTGTTTTTATAGGCAATAACCACGTGTAAACCGCCAATTAAGGTTAACCACGGAATTATAGAGGCATTTTCTACTGGATCCCAAGCCCAGAAACCACCAAAATTTAGCGCTTCGTAAGCCCAAAAAGAACCCATAATAATACCTGTACCTAAAATCATTACAGCAAATAATATCCATGGCAAAACAGGCTTAACCCATTCTTTATATCTTCTCTGCCAAAGTGCGGTAATGGCATAAGCAAAAGGCACAATCATGCTGGCAAAACCTAAAAACAAGGTTGGCGGGTGTATCACCATCCAATAGTTTTGCAACAATGGATTTAGTCCTCTTCCATCGGTAATAAATTTAAGGTAATTTTTAAAATTTTCTGGATCTGCAAAAACTACAGGTGCCATTTCTTTTAAATTTACTGCCTCTCTTAACAGGATAAAAGGAGAACTACCAATACGCTGTCCGAAAATTTCTATCCCTAACAGCATAGAGGTTAAAAATACTTGAGAGAAAGAAACAATAGTCATTACACCGTTTTCCCAAGTTTTAGCCTTCCAAATTAAAATGGCACCCAAAACAGATTGCCAAAAAGCCCAAAGCCAAAAACTTCCTTCTTGTCCTTCCCAAAATGCCGAAACGATGTAGTAAACCGGTAGGGTTTTAGAAGAATGATTATAAACGTAATTATACTCATAATAATGATTTAAAATGAGATAAAACAAAGTAGCGCCAATACCAATGATGCTGATCATATTGATGGAAAAACTTACACGACCAATTTTAGCCCACGATTGATCTTCGCTATTTTTATTTTTGGCTGCAAAAAAATAGGCAATGGTAGCCAACAACGAAGCGCCAAATGCCAATACAATAAAAAACTGACCTATTTTTCCAGGGAGAAGACTTTCTCCAACAAATTGTATATCCATTAAGATTTTTTATATTCTTTAACTTGTCCTTTTGCATCCACTTCAACCATATTATTGTTGTATTTAGATGGGCATTTCATTAAAATTTTGGAAGCATAGAAAGTGTTTTTTTCCATTTTTCCAATCAGCACCAATTTCTCAGAACGCTCAAAATCTTGAGGTTTGGTTCCGTTTAAAACCACTTTATTTATTTGACCGCTTTCATCTTTCATATAGAAACCAAAGTGATTTGGATCTTTAAGCGCATCGTATTCCATACCCTTGGCTTTTTCCCAACGACCAATTACATGCTCTTCTTTGTTTGAGGAAGCAGCAGCTATAAAATTAGAATAAGTATTGGTGTCGGCATTTAAGCTCACTAAGAAACCAATACAAATGGCTATCGTAATTAATCCAACAATTGCACTTTTTCTCATTGTATTCTATTTAAAAATGATAAGCAAAGATAAAAAAACAAAGCAAGCTAAATCGTGTTGGGGTGTAGCTATTATGGATCGTGACAATTTGTTGATATTAATGGTATTAATAGGCAACAAAAAGCCCTACAAGTGAACTTGTAGGGCTTGGTTATAAATTTTAAACTAAATAGCTTATGGCCAAATACCTAAATTCATGTAAGAAATAGCAATTTTATCAATCGAATTTACAAACGCTGCTGTTCTCAATGTTTTAACTTCTGGCTTATTTAGGAGTGTTTCTCTAATTTCGCGGTAAGAATGAATCATAGTATCCTCCAGTCCCGAATTCACCAACTCTAATTCTGACGCCCCTTTTACAATCATTAATCTGTTTTCTTCGGGGATACTTTTTCCTGTTAAACTCTCTAAAGTGTTAATGAGGTTTGCATTTGAGTTTTCGGCGTAGCGACTTTCCATACGGCCAAAAGCAACATGTGAAAGGTTTTTTAACCATTCGAAATAAGAAACGGTTACCCCCCCTGCATTGCAATACATATCTGGAATTATCATACCACCCATTTCGGTGAAAATTTCTTCTGCCTCTGGTGTACACGGCCCATTTGCGCCTTCTGCAATAATTTTTGCTTTGATATTGCGAATGTTAGCCCCAGTAATTACATTTTCTAAGGCTGCTGGTACTAAAATATCGCAATCTTGCTCCAAACCTTCCATAGAATTTTTAAAGTCGGTTGCACCTGGAAAACCCAAGATAGAGCCCGTATTTTTACGGTGAGCAAAAACTTCATCAATATTTAATCCATTGGCGTTGTAAATTGCGCCTTCAAACTCGCAAATACCAACAATAGTTGCACCAAATTCGGCCAAAAACTTAGCAGAATGATAGCCTACGTTACCTAAACCTTGTACAATTACACGCTTATCGCCTAAACCAGCAGTTAAACCAACTTTTGCCATATCTTCGGCAAACGAAACACACTCGCGAACTGCATAAGCTACGCCACGACCTGTTGCTTCTTTACGTCCGCGGATACCGTGCAAAGCGATAGGCTTACCAGTAACGCAACCTAAAGCATCTAACGAACCTGGGTTCATTGTCATATAAGTATCTGCAATCCAGCTCATTTCACGCTCTCCCGATCCGTAATCTGGTGCTGGCACATCGATACCAGGGCCAATAAAGTTCTTTTTAATTAATTCTGTAGTATAACGACGAGTGATAGTTTCTAACTCGGCAACGGTATAATTCTTAGGATTGATACAAATACCACCTTTGGCGCCACCAAAAGGGACATTTACAATGGCGCATTTGTACGTCATTAAAGCGGCAAGGGCCATAACTTCGTCCTCATTAACCATTTCACTGTATCTGATACCGCCTTTTGTAGGACTCATGTGATGAGAATGTTCAACACGCCAAGCATCAATTACTTCAAAACCATTACCCCTACGTATTGGAAATTGAAAACGGTAAACACTGTTACATGCTTTTATCTGAGCCAATAAACCTTCTGGATGAGAGGTAAATTTTGCTGCACTATCAAAGTTCTTACAAACATCTGTAAAGAAACCTGTTTCGTTTGCTTTATTAGCCATTGGAATTGTTTTTATATTGGTTTTTGTTCTTTGTGGATGCAAAATTGCATTAAAATAAACCATTATTGCAAGTTAAAATTAGCTTAGTGTATGATAAACACATTACTAAAAACTATAAAATATTTGGCCTATGTGTTTTAAAATTAGTTTTTGTGGTTAGATTTTTTTTCTAACATTTTTAATCTTTTGTCTAAAGAGAATAAATAAACCATCAATCCGAGTAAAATTACGAGCAAAACAGCTACTACAACGTAAATTTTTCCATTGCTACGCATAGTGTCAGCCATGGCTACAGTATTGTCTTGCGCAAACAAATTTGACGCAAAAGCTAGCATTACTAATAAAAACACAATTTTTTTCATAAACCTAAAGTTCTTTGTTTTCTAATAAACGAGTTCTAAACCGGATTGAATATATCCAATAGCCTATAATTATCCATCCTATGCAAGCAGGATAAAAAACCATGCGCATTCTACTATCCAAATCGTAACTGTTAAAGCCTGGATTGCCACCATTACCTGGATGTAAAGACGATTGCAAACGCGGCAATACAAACAGTAAAACCACCATCATAGGAAAGGCAAAAATATTGTAAATGGCCGAAATTTTTGCTCTCTTCTGCTCTTCATCTATCGCATTGCGCAGTATTAAATAGGCAAAATACAATAACATAGCAATAGCTGCAAAATTTTGTTTTGGATCTGAACTCCAAAATTGACCCCAAGTATATTTTGCCCAGATGGCGCCAGTTACCAAACCTAAGACACCAAATATAATACCCGTATTTATAGCTTCTACAGCTTTTAAATCATCTACTTCGTTTTTGGAGCTTAAATATTTAACACTATAAAAAATAGAGATTGAAAAAAGCACAATCATGCTAAACCACATGGGCACATGAAAATACAAGTTTCGAATGGTTTCGTTTAAAATATTAAGATGTGGTACTTCTAATAAAAAGCCAGCAACAGTGGTATAAACTACCAAAAACGATCCTAATATTTTCCACCATGTTTTTTGCATATGATTCAAAGCAGTTAACTGTAAATGATTAAACTTTTAATCTCGCCAAAGGTAAGGAAATAACAACAATGAAACCGCCATGACTAGTACATTTATGACCAATAAAAGACCAATTTCATCTAAATTTACACTTCTATCTAGTCCATCTATTGCATTTTTGGCAAATTTAATGAGTACAATTAGCATTGGAATAATTACCGGAAAACTTAAAATAGCCATCAGCATGCCGCCGTTACCCGCCTTAGCGGCAATAGCCGAAATCATGGTAAAAATGGTGGCAAAGCTTAAACTACCTAGAATTGTAGCTACCAAATACATCAAAATATCAGTTGCAGGTGGTGGACTAAACACAAAGCAGTAAAATGAGAGTGCAACTAACGTTAGTCCTATCATTAATAAACTATTGTAAATAGTTTTGGCAATAATTAAAGCGCTAGGGCTTACCAATGTATAAATATATAAATGCCTTCCCTTGCTTTCTTGTAAAAAGCTTTTGGCCAGTGCATTTATAGAAGCAAAAAGCATAATTATCCAAAAAAGGGCATTCCATGTTAATTTGTTGGGGATGCTTACAAAAGAAAGATAGCAAACAAAAACTGTAGAAACAACATACAATAAAATACCATTAAGCGCATATTTTGAGCGCCATTCTAATAGCATTTCTTTTTTAATAAGCTGTTTTACTTGATTTGCGAGTTGCATGGCAACAAAGATAGTTTTTTAGATGGAAAGACGGAAGTCGGGAGTCTAAAGTCTAGAGGCTAAAGTTTAAACGCCAAATAACCACCCAATCTTTTTTCTTGATACTAGATACTTGCTTCCCGATAGTAGCACTTTGTTTATTGCTCTTTATTCCAACGCTCGACTTCAAACTTTTTAACTATTTTTATAAAATGAAGATTGAATTTGGCAGTGTTATCGGAAGTCCCATTGGGGAAATTACCATTTTAGCAACAGATAGCGCTGTTAATGAAATAACTTTTGCTCAAAAAGATAACTCGAGCTTGATAGAAAATGAAATTAGCCAGTTGGCTGCTCAAGAGCTAAAGCAATACTTTGAAGGAACATTACAGCATTTTTCTTTTCCTTTTTCGCAAAGCGGAACTGATTTTCAACAAGAAGTTTGGAATAATTTATTGAGCGTACCTTTTGGCACAACCATTTCTTACGCAAAATTTTCAGCACATCATCCCTTAGCCATTAGAGCTATTGCCGCAGCAAATGGCAAAAATAAACTGGCAATTGTAGTGCCTTGTCACCGCATAATTGGCAGCGATGGAAAACTAGTAGGCTACGCCGGCGAGCTTTGGCGCAAAAAATGGTTACTCCAGCACGAAATAGAAGTGAATAAACAAGGTCAAATGGTTTTAAAATTTTGAGGTGAAGACTTAAGAACTAACTCTTCCTTACCGAAGTTAACAGCAACACAACCGCCACCAGTAAAACTACCCATCCCCATTGGTAACTAATCGTACTTGCTAAAACTTTATCAAAAAATTTGGCACCAAAGTAATGGTTAGATTTAAAGTAAACCGCAGCGGCCATTAACAAGCTCCAAATTGCAAATACAACTGTAAAAAACTTAAAGGCTTTAATCTTTCTAATAAACAATACAAAAGCCATCAGCGCAATCGTTACCGAAGTAATAAAAAACAAACGACTATCAGTTTGGTACAAGTTCCAATTGCCTTTGATAGGCACTTTAATTACAGGCGCAACAGTGGCTGCAATTACGGCCAACAACAAGCCCAAATAGGCATTTATTTTATTTACAGTTAACATGTTTTGGTTGTAAGTATTAGGTTATAGGTTATAAGTTTTGAACTGTGAACTATGAACTGAAGACTCTAAACCATAAAGTTTGGTTATTTTCTGGTATCGATACCCATTTTATCGGCAAAATGAGCACAGTAATCACGCAAATCTTCTACAATATTTTGCTCGCCGGTGGCCTTTAAAAAGCTATCGCCCATGGTTTGCAAAGTTTCGTAAAAAAAACGTTTCATTTCATCTACTGGCATATCTTTAGTCCATAAATCTATGCGCATAGAATTTTTATAATTATGGTCCCATAAAGCCAACATCATCGATTTTACCGGAACTTGGTCTTTGTTTTCGGCATCTGTACTTTCCCACAAAATATTGTCGGGCATATTTTGGTCGTCTAATTCTACCGTTATTTTTATTTCTGCTTTTCTCATTATTGTATAATTATTGGCTGCAAATATGCTTATTTTACAAAGTATTTTTAAGCAGCTTTGGTTTTACTTTTGTAATATTAAGATAAGAATGATGGTGAAAACAATAAACAGCGTTTCTACCATCCAAATTCTTTTCAATTGCTTTAAGGTAAACCTAAAAATCAAATCACTAACAAAGCTTACCACCACTAAGGAGCCCAACAAAAATTTATAAAATCCAGTTAGATTAAAGGACTGTCCCGCAGCGCTAGACTGAAAAAAACTCGACATAAATAATGCAAAACCAAGCGCAGTTATAATATTTAAGGGCGTTAATCTAAATTTCATTATTTCTTTTTGTCGAAACGTTTTTTGTTTTTAAAAACTTTTTGCTTGTAAGCCTTTGTTCTTGCTTTATCTCGTTCTCTGGCTTCAATTTGTTTGGCATTTTTCTTTTCGTGAAAAGCACCTTTAAAATCTGGGTCTTCCTTTCGTTTCTGTAAATCTATTTCTTTGGCAATTTGTTGACGCTCATCGTAAGGTGTTTCTTCTATAAAAACTTCTTCGGGTATCGGTTCAACCGGAATGTACTGACGAATCAGTTTTTCTATCTTACGGATGTAATATTTTTCAGCCTCGGTACAAAAAGTAACGGCATCTCCGGTGGCAAAAGCCCTACCTGTACGCCCAATGCGGTGCACATAATCTTCAATGATAATAGGCACATCAAAATTAATTACATGGCTAACATCAGTTACATCAATACCCCTACTGGCCACATCGGTAGCTACCAGAACACGTATATTGCCTTCTTTAAAACTGTTTATAGAGTTTATTCGGGTGTTTTGACCTTTATTGGCGTGTATAACCCTAACTGTATCTTCTCCAAATTTGCGCACCACAAAACTGTAAATATTATCGGCTACTGCTTTAGTTTTACAAAAAATAATCAATCGCGTAAAAACTTCATCATCTTTAAGCAAATGCTGCAGTAAATTAATTTTAGTTTTAAAATTGGGCACTTCGTACAAAACCTGTGTTACCGTTTGGGCTGGCGTTGCTTGCTCAGATGCTTCTATAATGGTGGGGTGCTTTAAAAAATCTCCAGCTATTTTCTGCACTAAATCGCTCATTGTAGCCGAAAAAAGAAGATTTTGGCGTTTACGTGGCACCACTTCTAAAATTCGATGAATAGACCCAATAAAGCCCATGTCCATCATTTTATCGGCCTCATCCAGCACCAAAAATTGCAAATATCTAGTGTTGATATCTCCGGTAAGGTACAAATCTAAAAAGCGACCTGGCGTAGCAATAATAATATCAACCCCAGCTTTGATTTGTTCTTTTTGTGTTTTAGGGCCAATACCTCCAAAAATAACCACCGAACGCAAATCTGTATAAGTAGCAAATCGTTTCACCTCTTCGGCTATTTGCATGGCCAATTCACGTGTTGGCGCCAAAATTAAGGCTCTGGCCGAATCTCCCTGCGCATATTTTAATTTCATCAGCATTGGCAAAACATAAGCTGCCGTTTTTCCAGTACCTGTTTCGGCTATACCACAAATATCTTGTCCAGATAAAACCGGCGCAATTGCTTTTTCTTGGATTGGCGTTGCCACCACATATCCAGCATCGGCAACCGCGTTTAATATTTGCCTATTTAAATTGAATTCTTCGAACGATTTAGCCATAAGCTGCAAAGATACG